>NZ_JAQMIL010000004.1:0-197582 GCF_029990105.1 Bradyrhizobium sp. Arg237L
GCGCCAGCGTCGGGGCGCCAGGACCACACGACTTCGCCGTCCGCGTTACATGCGCTCGTCAGTCGCACGCATCGCGTCCACCGCATCTCACCGCAACGTTCGTGACGATCGCGAGCCGCCCCTCATCTACCGTGAGACGCGCGGAGTTAAATCACTGATTTGCCCGACGGCGAAAGTGGAATATTTTTCGCGCGAGGGGTGGACAGACTTTCGGCTGATTTGCCCGTCGGGTTGTTTTGTCACACCCAAAGTCGCCACATCGTCATTGCGAGCCAGCGTGTCGGCGCGTAGCGCCGCCCGATGACGGGCTCCGCGAAGCAATCCATAGCGCCGCAAGCGGAGACATGGATTGCTTCGCTTCGCTCGCAATGACGGAAAGTGAGGAGTCTGTGGCTGATCCCTCGAGACGCCGCTGGCGCGGCTCCTCGGGATAAGGGGCGGTCATTTTCGGCTCGCGCCAAGAGGGGCGTAATTCGCCATCTCGATCAAAAGTTCACAGCCAACTCGGCCAAGCGGCGATTGGCATTCTCGCGCGCGATCCGGATCGGGTCGGCCGGGCCGGTGGTCGGGCCGATCGGCACGAAACGGACGCTGCTGATGCCGATGAAGCGGAGCGCCTCGCGCAAATACGGCGTTGCCATATCGATGCGTCCGCGATTCATGCCGGTGACGAAGTCGCTGCCGCTGGCGAGGATGACGAGCGTCGGCCGGTCCTTGAGCAGCGGCAGATAGCCTTGCGACGGATCGAAGCGGAACGTCAGCCCGGGCTGGATGATGACGTCGAGCCAATGCTTCAGTTTGTAGAGAATGCCAAAATTCCACATCGGCGTCGAGATCAGCACGCGGTCGGCAAGCGCGAGGCGGAGCGCGATGCGCTCGGCGGCGGCGAAGCCGTCACGCTCAGCTTCGGTGAAGGCTTGTCCCTTCAGGCGGGCGTATTTGGCATCGAGGATCGCGCCGGAGAATTCCGGCAGATGATCGCGCCAGAGATCCATCAGATCGATGTCCCAGTCCGGTCGCACTTTTCGAAAATGGTCGAGGAAGATGCGTGCGCCGGCTGCCGATTCCGAATCGGCTCGCGGCGAGCAGGCGAGATGAAGGAGCTTTGGCACGCACCTGCGCCTTTCATCCCAGGGCCTTGATGACGGTGTCGGCATTGGTCACGACGGCAACGTTCTGCAGGGCGAAGTTGATCGAGGCGTTGTGCCAGTCCGCGTTCATGGTCGAGCAGCAATCCTCCGGCACGATCATGAAATAGCCCTTGTCGGCGCCGGTGCGGGCGGTGTGCTCGACCGACATGTTGGTCCAGGCGCCGGTATTGATGATCATGTCGCGGCCGGTGGCTTTCAGGATGGTTTCGAGCCGCGTGCCCTCCCAGGCGCTCATGCGCATCTTCTCGACGACGAAATCGCCGGCGCGCGGCTCCAGCCCCGACACCGGCGCGGCACCCCAACTCCCGCGCACCATCGCCTTGCCGTCGACGAGGCCTTCGAACAGCGGTGCATTCAGGGTGACGCCCGGCGCGCCCGGCTCGACGATGAACCAGACGTGGATGATGACGACACCGCGCGAGCGCGCGACTTCCGCAAGACGACGGACATTGTCGACGACGCGCTGCTGCCGCGCATGCGCCGGCGCGCCTGATTCGGCGAACGCGCCGCCGTCCATGACCACGTCGTTCTGCAGATCCTGGATGATCATCGCGCAGCGCTGCGGATCGAGCCGCATCTCGCCATCGGTCAGGTGAGGGACGGGCGCCGAAGAACCGGCCGCCGTGCCGTCGCGCCGGCCGCTCATATAGGGCTCGTGGCGTGGGCCGACCTTGGTCGGGATCGCGTAGACCGAATGGGTCGCGGTCAGATAAAGCGTGCGGAAGTCCGCGCCGCCCCAGGCGAGATTGGCGACGAGCTCGGGCAGGCGCACTTTGCCAAGCAGTTCCCCGCTGCGCGAATAGACCCAGACGCCGCCGGGCGCGGTGACCCAGACATTGCCGTGCTGGTCGCACTTCATGCCGTCGGGCACGCCGGGCTCGAACTCGGAACGGATGTTGCTCGCAAAGACGCGCGGATTGGCGAGCGCGCCGTCGGCCTCGACGTCGAAGGCGCGGATCACCGCCTGCACAGTGTCGTTGACATAGAGCACGCGCTCGTCCGGAGAGAAGCAGAGGCCGTTCGGCTGCTCGAACAAATTGCGGTCGACCAGCAGGCGGGGCGCGCCGCCGCCGGGGGGCACGCGATAGACGCCCTGGAAGCCGAGCTGGCGCGGCCGCTCGACGCCATAGACCGGCATGCGGCCATACCACGGATCGGAGAAATAGATCGCGCCACTCGAATGGACGCAAACGTCGTTCGGGCTGTTGAGCTCCTGGTTGTCGAAATGCGAGGCGAGCACGTCGCGTCGCCCGTCCGGCCGCTCGCGGATCAGCGACGAGGTGGCATGCTCGCAGACGATCAGGTTCAATTCCGCGTCATAGGTCATGCCATTGCATTTGTTCGAGGGGCGTCTGACCTCGACGACGCCGCGCCGCCCATCCCAGCGCCGGCGCACGTCGGCCGGCATGTCCGAAAACAGGAGATAGTGATCGGTCGGATGCCAGATCGGTCCCTCCGTGAACTCGAAGCCCGTGCCGACCTGGCCGACCGGCGCATAGGGATCGATCAGGTTCTCGAATTCCGGCCGCAGGGTGACGTGCGTCATCGGCTAAAGTCCCTCTTGAGCTCACGCCGGGAACCAGCGGCGCTCCGGCAGGCTCTGCACGATCGGGCCCGGCACCTGGTCGTGCAATCGGCCGACCACCGCGCCGCCTTCGATCTTCGCGGGCCGGTCGTGCACCGGCAGCAGATAGCGCGAGCCGCTCAGCAGCTTCTTGATCGCGGCCTTCTCCGCGCGCTTGGTGGTGCCGTGGTTGCCTGTGGTGCGCGGCTCCCAGTCATGGATCTCGTTGAAGGGCGTCACGATCTGGTCGTTGAAATCATAGATCACGTCGCCGCAGATCGTGGCGATGCCGTCGGCAGTGTGAACGTGGATGTTCATCGAGCCTTCGGTGTGGGCATTGGCGGCGTCGCAATAGACACCGGGCATCAGTTCGATAGGGCCGGTGATCTCGAGATCGAGGAAGCGCAGCGCGCCCTTGGTGTGCAACCGGTCGACCAGGTGCTTGATGTCGGGCGCCGGATATTGCGGATGCATCAGGCCGGATACGGAATATTCCAGTTCGCGGCGGTTGAGGACGACGGTCGTGTTCATTGGAAACAGATCGTCCTTGCCGGCATGGTCGATGTGGAGGTGGGTGTGGCAGACGAAGCGCACGTCGCCCATGCGCACGCCGTGACGCGCGAGCTGGTTCTCGATCATGTTCTCATGGAATTGCAGGCCGCGCATGCCCAGCGTCTCCATGATCTGGTTGGAGCGATAGCCGGTGTCGACCACGACAGGATAGGGGCCGCCGAGGATCAGGAAGCCGAGCGTCAGCACGCGCCGGGTGCGACCGCAGTCGCGCCCGAGCACGAGGAAGCTCGACTCCAATTCGATATCGCCATAGTCCAGGATCTTGATTTCCAACGGCATCCATTCCCTCCCGATTGATCTTGTTTTGTGCGGCGATCCTTTGCCGTCATCCGATGCGATAGACGCGCATCGCGGTTGCCCTGAAGAGCGCGTCGCGCTGCTCTCCGCGTAGCTGCACGGTGGCCGCGCGATAGGTGGCTATCAGTTCGCGATAGCTGGTCCAGAGTTTCTCGATCGGAAAGTTCGAACCGAACAGGCAGCGCTCGGCGCCGAAAATATTGACGGTGTCCTCGATGACCCCACGGATATGCGCGAGGTCGTTGCGATGAATGAAGGTGCCGAGCCCCGAAAGTTTCGAGACCACATTCGGGCACCTTGCGAGCCTTGCCATGCCGGCGCGCCAGGCGGCGCGGCCTTCCGGCGACAGGTCTTCCAGCATGCCGGCGTGCTGCAGGATGAAGGTCACGTCGGGGCAGGCTTCGGCGAGGCCGGCGGCATCCGCCATCTGCGGCGCGAAGACCTGCAAGTCAAAACTCCAGCCGTAATCGGTGAGGCGGGCGACGTTGCGGCGGATCACGGGATCAGCGCAGAGGTCGGGCCGCGCGGCAAAACGGTAGAGCGGATTTTCATGCCAGTGCAGTTGCATGCGTACGCCGCGCACCAGCGGATAGCGCGCGAGGCGATCGAGTTGCGGGCGTACGTCGTCCACGGAAAGGTCGGCATAGGCGACGATGGCATGCGGCCAGCCGTGCTCGCCCGCCGTCTGTTGCACCCAGGCCGTTTCGTCCTCGAAGCGATCAGTAGGCCAGTTGGTCTGCACGTAGACCGAGCGGATCACGCCGGTGCCGGCGAGATCGTCGAGATATTCGCGGATCGGATAGTCGCGGCGAATCGGCTCATAGGGGCCGAAGATGCGCGGCTGCATCGGTCCGGACAGCCAGGCGAGATCCGCCTGCCGCCAGATGTGGTGGTGGGCGTCAACAATGTCGGTCATGCGGCTCTCCTTCCTCCGAGCGACAACAGATGCGATACGACGGCGGCGCTCGACCCGCCGTCGGAGAGATCATCGACGAAGCGCTCGATCGCGATCAGCGCTTCGGTCTGCGGGCGGAAGCCCGGCCCGCTCGCCAGCGGCGTCAGCCAGCTCAGCGACCAGGCGCGTCGCGACAGTTTCGCGACTGCGTCGCGCAGCGCGGATACATCGCCACGCTCCAATCCATCGGAGACCACGACCACGGCGGCGCCACGCGCATAGCCGCCGAACCGCGGTACGGCGAGGAACGCCTGCAAGGCGTCGCCGATACGCGTGCCGCCGTCCCAGTCGCTGACGAGGTGGGCGGCCGCGTTCAGCGCCTGCTCGCGGCGTTTCATCCGCAGGGCGCGAGTGACACGCGTCAGCCTGGTGCCGAAGGTGAACACCTCGACATTGCGCGCAGCCTGCATCAGAGCATGGGCGAGCGTCATGTTCTCCTCGGTGCGCGCCTTCATCGAGCCGGAGACGTCGATCAGGAGCAGGATCTTGCGCGGGCGCAGGCGTCGTTTCAGATGCCCGAGCCGCAGTACTTCGCCGTCATTGCGCACGCTGTCGCGCAAGGTGCGGCGGATATCGGCGAAGGGCCCGCGGCGCGCGCGCATCCGGCGGTGGCCACGGCGGCGCGGCAGCCGCCTCGGCGCTTCGCGCGAGAGCCGTCGCAACGCATCGCTGGTCGTGCCGGGTGCAAAGCGGCGCTCGACCAGGGCCTCGGTGCGGGCGGCGGCGAGGCCGGATTCGTTGGCCTCGTCGGCGAGCGGCGGTTCATCCTCGCCGCGACCATCCTCCTGCAGGCGAACGATTTCCTCGTCTTCGCCCTCGGCGCGCTCGATGGCCTCGCTGCCGCGGAAATGGATGTCGAACAGGCGGTCATAGGTCGCGCGCCGTTCCGGCGGCGGTGCCAGCGTCGCAAGACCCGCGCGGCGGATGTGTTCGAGGCTGCGTGGCCCGAGCAGTTCGATCGCGGCGAGGAAGGCGGTGGTCTGTTCCGGCGCGACGGCGAAGCCGTTGTGGCGCAGTAGCGCGACAAAGGAGATGAATACCTTGATAGCACGCGGCAGCGGCAATTCGTCGGTCACGCGGCAGCCTCCGCTATCAGCGCGTCGAGCCGGGGGGAGATGAAATGCAGGTCCTCCTCGTCCTTCAGCGCGACGCCGATCGATCGCTTGAAGGCATCCGGCCAGCGCGCGCCGCCTTTGTGCAAGAGCGTGGCGGCCTCCGCCCAGTCGACCGCCTCGGCGATGCCGGGTGCCTTGCTCAGCGGTTCGCGCCGGAGCTTGCCGACGGCGGCAACGACGGCGCGCGCGGTCGCTTCGGCGACGCTGGAGGCACGCATCATGACGATGCGCGCTTCGCGCTCGGCGGTCGGATAGTCGATCCAATGATAGACGCAGCGGCGCCGCAGCGCCTCGTGCAGGTCGCGCGTCCGGTTCGAGGTCAGCACCACGACCGGATGTTCCGAGGCGCGCACCGTGCCGCGCTCGGGGATGGAGATCTGGAAGTCGGACAGGAATTCGAGCAGGAAGGCTTCGAACTCCTGGTCGGCGCGATCGATTTCGTCGATCAAGAGCACGGTCGAGTCGGGTGCGCGCAGCGCGGCGAGCATCGGCCGCTCGATCAGGAAGCTATCGCCATAGATGTCGATGGTCTCGTCGCCGGCCCGCCGGATCGCCAGCATCTGGCGCGGATAGTTCCACTCATAGAGCGCGGCCGAGGCGTCGATGCCTTCATAGCACTGCAGGCGGATCAGCCTGCGGCCAAGCACGGCAGCGATCGCCTTAGCGGCCTCGGTCTTGCCGACGCCGGGCGCGCCTTCCAGGAGCAGCGGCTTGCCGAGCGCGAGTGAGAGATAGGCCGATGTCGCGATCCCGTCGTCCGCGAGGTAATAGGCCGCGCGCAGCGCCTTCTCCAGCGCCTCCGGCGAGTCAATGCCGACGATGTTGCTGCGAACCGGCATGTGTCCTGCCTCTAGCGCCGCGCCTGCGGCCGCGCGCCGCCCTGCGCCTTGATCGCGCGCAATACGCGTTCCGGCGTGATCGGCAATTCGTCGATGCGGATGCCGACGGCGTTGAAGATCGCATTCGCCACGGCCGGCAGCACCGGATTGGCGCACATCTCGCCCGGGCCCTTGGCGCCGAACGGCCCGTCGGCCGCGGGGCGCTCCAGCACCGCGATGTCGTGTGGACAGATGTCGCCGGGCCCCGGCATCAGATATTCGACGAAGTCGCGCGGCCCGTGGCTCGGGTCGGGGTAATAGGGCTCGGGAGTCTCGTAGAGCGCGTGGCTGACGCCCATCCAGGCGCCGCCGACCAGTTGCTGCTCGACCAGCCGCGGATTGAGCGCGCGGCCAAGCTCGTAGGCGCTGTCCATGCGGACCATCGCGACCTCTCCGGTCTCGTCGTCGACCTCGACCTCGGCGACCAGGCAGGCATGCGCGTAGCATGTCGCGGGCGACATCTCGCCGGTTTCAGGGTCGACGTCGGAGAGCGGCACCAGGAAGATGCCGCGGCCGGAGATCGTCTTGCCCTGCTTGAATTGCGCGGCGATCGCCACGTCCTTGGTCGAAATGGAATGATGCGGCGCGCCCTTGACGTGGATGTTGCCGCGGCCGTCGGTCTCGAGATCGGCGGCGTTGACCTCCAGCTCCTCGGCGGCTGCCTCCATCATCACCCCGCGCGCTTCGCGTGCGGCCATCATTACCGCATTGCCGACGCGATGCGTGCCGCGCGAGGCGAATGAGCCCATGCAGTGCGGCCCGGTGTCGGAATCGGCGGTGTCGACATAGACGTCCTCGACCGGCACGCCGAGCGTCTCCGCGCAAATCTGCCGCGTCACCGATTTCATGCCCTGGCCGAGATCGATCGAGGACAGCGCCACCGTGAACTTGCCGCTGGGATTGGAATGGACCAGCGCCTGGCTGGGGTCGCCGCCGAGATTCATCCCGATCGGGTAGTTGATCGACGCGATGCCGCGTCCGCGATGTCTGGTCATGGTCAGCGCCTCCTGGTGCCGAAGACGGAGGAGAAGCGGGCGGCGCCGTGCGAGGGCGCCTGCGGCCGTGGAGGAGGGGGCGGCGGAGGTGGAGGTGGAGGTGGGGGCGGCTCGCGCGAGACAGGCGGCGCGCGGTCATAGGTCGTCCGCTGCTGTGACGGCGTCGCGGCCGGCGCGTAGGACTCGCGCGGCGTCGGCGGGATCGCCGCGCGGCTGCCGCCGCCGTCCTTGCGCGAGGAGGCGCGCTTGAACTCCTCGCGGATCGGCCATTTGGCCTTCTCGGCGGCGACCTGGACGCATTCGATCAACGCGGTGTTCTTGGCCTCGCGGCGATGCGCCTTCATGTCGCCGTCGCGATAGGCGTTGAGGATGCGGAACTCCATCGGGTCCATGCCGACGAGATGCGCGAGCTTGTCCATCTGGCACTCGATCGCGAAATCCATCGCGGTGACGCCGAAGCCGCGCATCGCGGTCGCGGGCGTGCGGTTGGTGAAGACGCAATAGACGTCGCCATAGACATTGGGGATCGTGTAAGGGCCCGGCAGATGCGCGGCGCATTTGACCGCGGCGTAGCTCGACAGCCGCGTATAGGCGCCGCTGTCGAAATAGGCGCGGATCTTGCGCGCCACGATCCGCCCGTCGCGCATGACGCCATCCTTGATGTAGATGCGCTCGGCCCCGCGTGGCGGGCCATATTGCATCTCTTCCTCGCGCCCGAACAAATAGCGCACCGGACGTCCCGTGAGCATCGCGCCGAGAATGGAGAGCGGCTCGGTGAGGGTATCGACCTTGCCGCCGAAGCCGCCGCCGACGGTGCCGCCGATGAAATGGAAGGTGTTCGAGGGCACGTCCAGGATCTTGGCGCAGGTGTCGAGCGAGAAGAACAGCGCCTGGGTCGAGGTGTAGACGATGTAGCGGCCGTTGGTATCCGGTGCGGCGATCGAGCCGTTGGTCTCGGTCGGTGCGTGCTCGATCGGCGACATCTGGTAGCGCTGCTCCAGGACGTGGTCGGCCGTGGCTAGGCTGCGCTCGACATCGCCGAAGCGCAGCTTCTGGTGATCGTAGACATCGTGATAGATGAACGCGTTCTTCGGATAGGTCTCGTTGACAACAGGCGCGCCGGGTTTCAGCGCGTCCTCGACGTCGAACACGGCGGGCAGCGGCTCGTAGTCGATCCTGACCTTCGCCATCGCCTCATAGGCTTCGCGCGGGCTGTCGGCAACGATGGCGACGATCGGCTCGCCCTTGTAGCGCACTTTCTCGACCGCGAGCGACGGCTCGTCGTCCTTGCCGAAATTGATCAGGCTGAGCAGGGTGTTGAGGTTGCGCGGCACGTCGCTGCCGCGGATGATCCGGCGCACGCCCGCCGACCGCTCGGCCTCGCTGGTGTCGATGCGGCGCAGCCGCGCATGGGCATGCGTGCTGCGAACCACCTTCAGATGCAGCATGCCCTGCAGCTTGTGGTCATCGAAATAGGTCGAGGTGCCCGTGACATGCCCGAGCATGTCCTGCCGCTGCGTGCCCTTGCCGATTTCCTTCAGATTGTCGTCGCGCTCGTCGGCGAAAATGTCCTTGCGCAGTTCCAGCATGGCTTAAGTCCTTTACGCGCGGGCGCGGCCGGTGGAGGCGGCGGCGAGCACGGCGTTGATGATGGGTTCGTAGCCGGTGCAGCGGCAGATATTGCCCGAGATCGCCTCGACGACCTCCGCGCGGCTCGGCTGCGGGTTGCGGTCAAGCAATGCCTTGGCGGCCATCAGCATGCCCGGCGTGCAGTAGCCGCATTGGGCGGCAAAGTTGTCGGCAAAGGCGCGCTGCAGCGGATGCAGGTTCGGGCCGTCCTTGATGCCGTCAAGCGTCTCGACCGAACGGGCGGCGACCGTCTCGGCCAGCGTCAGGCAGGAGAGATGCAGCTCGCCGTCGATCAGGACGCTGCAGGCGCCGCAGCCGCCCTGGCCGCAGCCGAATTTCGGCGTCATGTCGCCGATCAATTCGCGCAGCGCGACCAGAAGATTGGTGCCGCCATCGACGAAGATCGCGACGTCGCGGCCGTTGTGTCGGAATTGCAGGGCGGTCTTGGCCATCGTGATCCTCTTGGTGATCCTATTCCCGACCTGACAGCAAGCGTCTCAAGTGAACGCCGACGATCTCGCGCCGGTACCAACCGGAGGCGAGCGCATTGTCGGCGGGCGAGGTGCCCTCGACAGCGGCCGCGGCGGCGGCGGCGATCGTCGCAGTGTCGAGCGTGCGTCCTTCGAGGGCCCGCTCGGCGGCACGGGCGCGGATCTGTGTCGGCGCCATCGAGCCGAGCGCGATGCGGGCGCCGACGATGCGGCCGCTGCTGACGGGCAGATGCGCGGCGAACGTGATCACGGCGCCGCCCTTCGGCTTGATGCGGGCGATCTTGCGATAGCGGAACGCATCCGCGCTGGCAGGCTTCTGAAAGGAAACCGCGAGCACAAGCGTGCCGGTTTGCCGCTCGCGCGTCTGCAGGAATTCCTCGATCGGCACGTCGCGGCTGCCGAGGCCGCCTTGCACGGAAACGACGGCGTCGAGCGCGAGCAGCGCGACGGTGAAGTCGCCATACGGGGCAGATGCAAACAGATTGCCACCGACCGTGCCCATGTTGCGCACCGCTGGTCCTCCGATCGAGCGGGCGGCTGCGTGCAGGAAGGCGAGATCGCGCTCGGCGAGGATGCGGGCAAAGGTGACGCCGGCGCCGATCGCGACGCGGGAGCCGGCCGCGTCGATCCGCATCAGCGCATGGTCGCTGGCTCGCACGATGGTGGAGATCGAGATGTCGCCTTCGTTCAGCGCGCGCATCACCAGCGTGCCGCCGCCGAGATAGCGCGCGCCGCGGTCGGATGACAGCACAGCGGCGGCCTCGCCGGTTGAGGCAAAGGTCCTTACAGTGACGGTCATGGGCGTTCCTCCGCGCTCATGCAGCCTCCTTCAGATGCCGGCGAATGGCTTCGAAGCCGGCCTGATAGATCTGCTCGGACACCATCTGCGTGATGTCGACGCTGTCCTCGGGCCGCGTGGTGAAGCGCGATTCCCAATGCCAGAAGGTGCGGTCGCCGTCGGTGACGGGCAGCAGGCGGACGTGCGCGACATAGTTGAACATCGGGATCGGCGTATCGAGCAGGCAATAGCTGAAGGACTGTTCAAGGTCGGACAGCGCCAGCAATTGCTCGCGCAGTTCCGCGCCGTCTTTGAGCTTGAAGCGCCTGACGCAGCCGATCTTGTCGGAGCTGTGTGCACGCTCGATCGTGCTGGTCGCAACCGCCGGATGCCAGCGGTCGTGCCCGTTGAAATCGCGGAGCACGCCCCACACCGCGTCGGTCGGCGCATCGATGATCGTGCTCTTGACGATATGCGGCACGCTAGCCTCCGAACGCGCGCTTGAGGGCGTCGAAGCCGCCCTGGAACACGCCGCCGCCGATATTGCCCACGAGCTCGGCCTCCCGCTCGGGCGCGCAGTCGAACTCGGCGGTCCATTCGAGAAACGTCTGGTCGCCGTCGGTCACCGGCGTCAGCCGCAGCGTCGCGACATAATTCTCCACGCCCATCGGCGACTCCAGGATGGAGTAGGTGCAGAACATGTCGTAGTCGGAGAGCCCCAAGAGCTTCTCGCGCATGCGGTCGCCGTTGCGGAGGCGGAAATCGCGCACGCATCCGATCTTGTCGGCGGGCTCGCCGCCTTCGATGCGGCTCTCGGCAATTGCCGGATGCCAGTTCGGCAGGCCGTTGAAGTCGCGCACGCGGGCCCAGACGCGATCGTTGCGGGCGTTGACGACGGTGGAGACATAGACCCTGGCCATGGCGCGTGCTCACTCCTTCTTGCGCGGGGGGCGCGGCTCGCCCGTGGCCGGGCTTGCAGGCGGCTTGGCTTCTCCGCTCTTGCGGGTCGCGGACTCCTTGATGCCCTGCATGTCGCGCGCCTCGCGGATCAGGCCGGGCATCTTGGCAAGGCTGCCGCCCTCGACGCCGATGTCGGACAGGATCGAATCGATCAGCGGCGCCTGCACGCGGTAGCGCAGCGCGGAGTCGATCACCTCGTCGGTGGCGCTGCGGGAGGAGCCATTGCCGTGGCCGTTGCCGTTGAGGCCGTCGACCTGGAGGATGCGGATGCCCTCGATCTTCTCCATCGGCTTGACGCTCTCGCGCACGATGCCCTCGATGCGGTCGAGCAGCTTGCGGCGGAACAGCGAGTAGCGCGCCTGGTCGGTGAGCACGTTCTCGGCTTCGTTGAGCAGCCGCTGCGCTTCGGCCTCCACGGCGGCGCGCACGCGCTCGGCCTCGGCCGCGATCCGTGTTTCCTCGGCCTGTTTCTCTGCGAGCAGTACCTCCACCGTCTTGCGGCGCCGCGCGATCTCGCTCTCGCGTGCGGTGACGACACGCTCGGCGGCTTCCGTCGCGCGTACCCGCGCATCTTCCGCCGCCACCTTGGCCGCGGATTCTTCCAGGGATTTCTGGTAGAGGGCGATCGCCTTGTCCATCAAGGCGGTCTCGACGTCCTTCTCGCGATTGACCTCGAGCCGGCGCAGATCGCGCTCGCGGCCGACCCGGGCCTCGTCGAGGCCGCGGTCGGAGGCGATGCGGGCGCGTTCGACCTCCTCGCGGGAGGCGATCTCGGCCTCCTGCAGCGACTGGACGCGGGCGACCTCGAGCTGCTCGATGGCGCGGCGGCGTTCGAGCCGTGCTGCCTCCAGCGCCTGCTCGCGCGAGACGTCGGTGGTCTCAACTTCCTTGCGCGCCACGATTTCCGCCTGCCTGACCTGGCGGTCAGCATCGATGCGCTCGGAACGCTTGGCCGACAGCGCGATCACGCGCTCCTCGTCGGCGATCTCGATCGTCTTCTTCTGGTCGATATTGAGCACCTCGCGTGTCCTGGATGAAGCGATGCGCTCGGATTCCAGCGCAAGTTCCACCCCGATCCGTTGGCGCTCGATCGCATCGCGCCGCTTGAGGTCGGCTGCCTCGATCGCTTGGGTCCGTTCGATTTCGAGGGCCCTCGTCTCGCGTTCGGCCTGGATGCGCTCGGCCGCAACAGCCTTCTCCTGCGCGATGCGTGCAGCCTCGATGGCTTCGCGCGAGGCGATGTCGGCTTCCTCGACAGTGCGGTTGCGCGCGATCTCCAGCGAGCGGATGCGTTCTTCCTGGGCGATACGGGAGGCCTCGGTCGTCTGGCGCGCAGCGATGCCGGCGACTTCCAGCGCCTGGTTGCGCTCGATCTCCAATTTCCGCGTGTTCTGCTCGGCGGCGATTCTTTCGGCCGCAAGGGTGCGCTCGCGGGCAATGCGCGCTGCTTCCACTGCGCGCTGCGCCTCGATCTCTGCTTCCTGGATGGCGCGCACCTGCTGGATCTCCAGCGCGCGGGTGCGTTCGTCGGAGGCGATGCGCTCGACATTGACGGTCATGGTCTGGCTGATGCGCGCCTTCTCGGTCGCCTCCTTCGCGGCGATCTCGGCTTCCTCGACCGTGCGCGTGCGCTCGATCTCGCGCCGCCGGGTCTCTTCCTCGTTGGCGATCCGGGCATCGGTCACGACGCGATCCTGCTGAATGCGCGCCTTCTCGATCGCCTCACGTGCCGCGATCTCGGCTTCCTCCACCGTGCGCATACGCTCGATCTCGCGCTGGCGCACTTCGCGCTCGGAGGCGATCCGCGCGGTGTCGACCGAGCGCTGGTTGGCGATCCTGGCTTTCTCGATCTCCTCGCGGGCCAGCAGTTCCCGTTCTTCGACCGCGCGCGTCCGCTCGATCTCCTTCTGCCGGGTTTCGCGTTCAGAGGCGATGCGTGCCTCGGTGATCGCCTGTTCGTTGGCGATACGTGCCTTCTCGATCGCCTCGCGTGCGGTGATCTGGGCCTGCTCGGCCTCGGTCTCGCGCAGCGCGCGTTCGCGCGCCACTTCGGTGCGCTGCAGGGCGCGGCGCATCTCGATGTCGCGTTCCTGCTCCAGCCGCGCCGTCTCGCTCTCGCGCTCGATCTCGAGCGCCTGCCGTTCGGCCTCCAGGTTGCGGGAGCGGATCTTGATCATCGAGTCCTGCTCGATGTCGTTGCGCAGCTTGCGCTTGGCCTCGATGTCCTCCATCAGGCGGGTGAGACCTTCGGCATCGAAGCGGTTCGAGGGATTGAAGAACTCGAGATCGGTCTGGTCGAGGTCGGTGATCGCGACGGATTCGAGCTCGAGGCCGTTCTGGGCGAGCGCTTCGGCGGCCGCAGCCTTGACGCGGGCGACATAGTCGCCGCGCTGCTCGTGCATCTGCTCCATCGTCATTTCCGAAGCGACCGACCGGATCGCCGAGACGAACTTGCCGGAGAGCAGCGTATGGAGCTGTTCCGGCTCCATGGTGCGGCGGCCGAGTGTGGCCGCCGCGATCGAGACGGCCTCGCGGGTCGGCTGCACGCGGACGTAAAAATCCGCCTCGATATCGACGCGCATGCGGTCGCGGGTGATGACGGCGTCCTGCCTGGATCGCACGATCCCCATCGGCAGCACGTTCATGTTGACCGGCGTGTAGTCATGAATGAAGGGCAGCACGAAGGCGCCGCCATTGATCACGACACGCTCGCCGAGGAAGCCGGTGCGGACGAAGGACACTTCCTTCGACGAGCGGTGGTACAGCCAGTTGACGATATAAACGATAACGACGATCGCGATGATCGCGATGATGAGCCAGAGGATCAATTCGCCGATCAGAATCCCTGACATCTTAACCTCCCTTGCTCGGCGCTAGCGGGCGCCGATCATCTTGAACTTGCGTACCTGATCCGTGAGCGCCCGCTCGACCGGCAGGCGCTCCATCGAGGAGGCGCCATAAAAGCCGTGGCATTTGCGGGTCTTCTTCATGATGAAATCGGCGTCGGCGGGGTCCGCGATCGGGCCGCCATGCGCGAGCACCAGGATGTGCGGGTTGACGCTGAGCGCGGCCTCGGCCCAGGTATCGATGCGGGCCGGGCAGTCCTCGAGCCTGAGCGCGGTCTGCGCCCCGATCGAGCCGCCGGTGGTCAGGCCGAGATGGCAGACGACGATGTCAGCGCCTGCAATCGCCATCGCGGCCGCTTCGGTCTCGCTGAAGACGTAGGGCGTCGTCAGCATGTCCTTGTCATGCGCCTTCGCGATCATCTCGATCTCGAGCGCATAGGACATGCCGGTCTCCTCGAGATTGGCGCGGAATATGCCGTCGATCAGGCCGACGGTCGGAAAGTTCTGTACGCCGGAGAATCCGAGCGCCTTGAGCTGATCCAGGAACAGGTCCATGTCGCGGAACGGATCGGTACCGTTGACGCCGGCGAGCACCGGCGTGTTGGTCACGACCGGCAGCACTTCGCCCGCCATCTCCAGCACGATCGCATTGGCATCGCCATAAGGCATGAGGCCGGCGAGCGAGCCGCGGCCCGCCATGCGATAGCGTCCGGAATTGTAGATCACGATCAGGTCGACGCCGCCGGCCTCTTCGCACTTGGCCGAGAGCCCGGTGCCGGCGCCGCCGCCGACGATCGGCTCGCCCCTGGCCGCCATGTCGCGAAACCTCTTCAACAGCGCCGCGCGTTCAAACCTGGCCATGGGTCACCTCGCCACTCTCCGCCGTCCACCGGCGCGTCCGAGCAGAGGACGGAACGCGGCTACGATTGCAGCCGCAAATTCGGGATCGTTGATGTTGCGCCTGATGCGAATGAGCTGGCGGTTGCCGGTCTGGCGCACGGTGCGCTCCAGCGCGCGGAACAGCGTCGCATCGGCATCCGGATCCCAGAACGGTTGACCTGCTGCATCGAGCGCGGAGACGCCGCCCTCGGGCAGGAAGAAGCGCACGGGACCGTCCATCTGGTTCAGCCGTTCGCCGATCCAGTGGCCCATGCGTTCGTTCTCTTCCACTGTCGTCCGCATCAACGTGACCTGCGGGTTGTGGACGTGGAACTGGCGCTGGCGATAGCGCTCAGGGATGGTGTCGGGCGCACCGAAATTGACCATGTCGAGCGCGCCGACCGAGCCGACATAGGGCACGCGGCTGCGGATGATCGCCCCGAAGCGATCGTCGGTGGCCGGGAAGACGCCGCCCATCAGGAGATCGCAGATTTCGGTGGTGGTCAGATCAATGACGGCAGCGAGTTGGCCGGAATCGACGAGCTTTTCCATCGAGCGGCCCCCGACGCCGGTGGCGTGGAACACCAGGCACTCGAAATCGTCCTTCAACTCGGCCGCGATCTTCTGGACGGCAGGCGTGGTCACGCCGAACATGGTGATGCCGACGGCGGGAAGGCCGCTGCCGGTCTCGCGCTGCCGGGCGCCGCGCTCGTCGAGACGTGCTTTCACCATGCCGACCAACGCATTCGCGCCGTTGGAGAGCACCGCGCGCGAGATCGAGTTGAGGCCTTGGACGTCGGTGACCGAATACATCATCATGATGTCGGCCGGGCCGACATAGGGACCGACGTCACCCGAGGCGACGGAAGAGATGATGATCTTGGGCACGCCGATGGGCAGGGTACGCATGGCAGGCGCGACCAGCGAGGCGCCGCCGGAGCCGCCAGCCGAGATGATGCCGGCGACATTGCCCTGACGGCGCAGCCATTTCGCGAAGGCATCCGCCATCGCGCTGACCGAGGCGCCGCGATCGGCGCCGAACACGCCGGGTCCGCCGCGACCATGGTTCAGCGCGATCTCCTGGGCGGAGACATCGCAGGTCGTCTGCTTGCCGCCGGTGGAGACGTCGACCAGACGGGAACGCAGCCCGCTTGCCGCGATGATGTCTCGGATGAAGCGCAGCTCCGGTCCCTTGGTGTCGAGCGTGCCGACGACCAGCACGACCGGCGGGCCGGCGGTCTGCGCGGTGGCCGGTTCGCGTCGCTGCCGCGTGCTCTCTTCAAGCCGCGTTACGCCTGCCGTATGCGTTCGCGCGGCTGCCTCGATGCGGGCGATCGACGTCGGCTGCGACCAGCGCGTCGGCGGCGTCGGATTGGAGATGTAGATGCGGACCGGACCTTTGCGCGCGGGCTGCGGCGCGGCATCCGGCTCCTGCTTTGCGGGGCCCGCGTCGATATCGGCTGCAACATCGCCGTGGAGCCCGACGCCGAGCAGGCGCTGCTGCAACCCGCGGTCGGCGGCGAGCCGCACGGAATCGATGATGCGGTTGATGCGGCCGTTGACCATGATGGCGACGTTCTTGGAAATCGCCGTCGCCACGCCGATGTTCTGCTCGATGACGAGCACCGACATGTCGCCGTCTTCGCCAAGCCGAACCAGCATCTCCTCGACCTGCGCCACGATCACGGGAGCTAAACCCTCGGTCGGCTCGTCCATGATCAACAGATGCGGATTGGTGAGAAGCGCGCGCGAGATCGCGAGCATCTGCTGCTCACCGCCGGAAAGCTGGCTGCCGCCATGCTCCTTGCGTTCGGCAAGGCGCGGGAAGGTGTCGTAGATGCGCTCGACCGTCCACGGGCCGCGGCGCATCCCGCCGGCGAGCTGCAGATGCTCGTCGACGCTGAGCGAGCGCCAGAGGCGCCTGCCTTGCGGCACATAGCCGACGCCAAGCCGCGCGATCCGGGCCGGGCTCATGTGCGTGACGTCCTCGCCGCGGATACGCAGGGAGCCGCCGCTGGCCCGCACCAAACCCATGATGGTCTTGCACAGCGTGGTCTTGCCCATGCCATTGCGGCCGACCACCGAGAACACGCCGGAATCGAGCGTGAGATCGACGCCCTGCAGCGCATGCGAATGGCCGTAGTAGACGTCGAGGCCCCTGACCTCCAAGGCGGGCGCGGCGCGGCGGATATCACTCATGTCCGCCTCCGAGATAGAGCTCCTGCACTTCAGGATCGGATTCGATCTCGCGTGGCAGGCCCTCCTTGAAGACGCGGCCGTTGTGCATCATCGTGACGCTCTCGACGACGCGCAGCGCGACATCCATGTCGTGCTCGATGATGATGTAGCCGATATGCGCTGGAAGCGAGGTCAGGATCTCGATCAGTTCGAGCCGCTCCGCCGGCGACAGGCCCGCCGCCGGCTCGTCGAACAGGATGAAGCGCGGCGCACCGGCGAGCGCGAGCGCGATCTCGAGCTGGCGCTGCTGGCCGTGGGCGAGTTCGGCGACGCGCTGGTCCTTTACCGGTGTCAGGTGCACCGCCTGCACCAGCGTTTCCGTCGCATGCATCAGCGCGTCGTTTGCTCCAGGACGCAGGAAGGAGAAGCGTCCGCGCGAGACGCCGCGGCAGGCGAGGTAGACATTGTCCTGCACGGTGAGGCCGGGGAACAGTGCCGATATTTGGTAGGTGCGGCGCAGGCCGCGGCGGATGCGCTCATAGGGCGGGAAGCGCGTGACGTCCTCGCCGAAGAAGCGGATGGTGCCGGAGGAGGGCAGGAAATCGCCGGTGATGCAGTTGAACAGCGTGGTCTTGCCGGCGCCGTTGGAGCCGAGCACCGCGCGCCGCTCGCCCGGGCGTACTGTCATGGTGACGTCGGTCAGCGCGGCCAGCGCGCCGAACAACCGCGTCACGCCGCGCAGTTCCAGCGCAGCGCCGGCGCCGACTGCGGAGAGGCGATGCGCGACGCTATCCATGTCGGCTTCCCGCAGTGCTGCTTGAGGTTCGTGTTTGGCGGCGGCGCCAGCGCTCCCAAAGGCCGATCACGCCGTCCGACGACCAGAACACGATGGCAAGGAAACCGAGCCCGATCAGGAGCCGGAAGCGATTGCCGTCGAGCCCGAACTTGATCAGGACGTCGAGCGCGAAGGTGCGCAGGATAACGAAGATGAGCGCGCCGATGAATGGGCCGACCGGCCGGGTGATGCCGCCGACCACGGCGATGATCAGGATGTCGATGCAGCGCTCGACGCCGACCGAGCCGGGCGAGATCTGCCGATAGTTCCAGACCTGAAGCACGCCGCCGAGCCCGGCAATGAAGGATGCGAACGCATAGGCGGCGACACGGTGCGCGTTGACGTTGAAGCCGAGCGCCGCCATGCGGCGGGGATTGTCGCGCACGCCCTGCAGCGCCAGCCCGAACGGAGCGCGCGAGACGTACTGGACCGCGAAATAGCAGAGAGCGGCGACGCCGAGTATCAGGTAGTAGAAGGGAATATCGGAGCGCCAGTCGACGCTCCAGAACTGCGGCGTAGCGACGGTGTTGATGCCGGTATGGCCGTTGAAGATGGCCCAGTTCTGGTTGGTGAAGTAGTAGAAGGCCGCGCCGATCGCGAGCGTGATCATGATGGTGTAGATGCCCTCGGTGCGGACCGCGAGCGCGCCGCCGAGCGTGCCGAAGATCGTCGCGAGCACGAGCGCCACCGGCGTCGCCAGCCACCACGGCCAGCCGAGGCTGATATTGGCATTGCCGCTGACGCCGAACACCGCGACCATGTAGCCCGCAAAGCCCGCGATGGTGAGCTGCATCAGGCTGACCATGCCGCCGTAGCCGGCGAGGAACATCAGGCTGAGCGCGACGATGCCGAGGATCAGCGAGGTGCCGAAGATCTCGATCAGGAAGAAGCCGTTGGCGATCAGCGGCATGATCACCAGGATCAGCGCAACCAGCCACGCGGCCGGGTTGTTGAGCTCGGGCCAGGCGCGGAACTTCGGGCGTTCTACCGCGGTCGCTGCTGCATGAAGCTGCGTCAACGACATGTCATCGCCTCGCGAGCAGGCCCTGCGGCCGCAGCGCCAGGACCAGCACCATGATCAGGAAGGTCACGACGATGGCGTAGGTCGGGATGTAGACGGAGCCGAGCTGCTCGGCGAGGCCGATGATGACGGCGCCGAGCGCCGCGCCCGGGATCGATCCCATGCCGCCGACGATCACGACCACGAGCGAGGCGAGCAGGAAGCGCGTATCCTCACCCGGCGAGATCGACTGGAAGGTGCCGCCGACCACGCCGGCGATGCCGGCTAATCCCGCACCGAGCGCGAACACCAGCACGAACACGGCCTGGATCTGCACGCCGGTCGCGGCCAGGATGTCGCGATCATCAACGCCGGCACGCACGATCATGCCGATCCGCGTGCGGTTCAGCGCGAGCCACATCGCGATGCCGATGATGACGGAGGCGGCGAAGATCGCGAGCCGCACCATCGGATATTGCAGATAGACCGGCTCACCAGAAGATTTGACCGCGGTGATGAACGGAAGCTGCACCGGGCCGATCAGCCAGCTCGGCGTCGGGATCTGGTAGAAGTCGCCGCCGAACACCCACAGCATCAAATCGGCGAACACGATCGCAAGCCCGATCGTCACCATGGTCTGCCGCAAATCCTGGCCCTCCATGCGGCGGAACACCAGGATCTGCAGCAGCACGCCGACGAGCGCGACCGCGAGGAAAGCGACGACGAAGCTCAGGATCCAGGAGCCGGTCCAGGCGCTGATGGCGTAGCCGACATAGCCACCGAACAGATAGAGCGAGCCATGCGCGAGGTTGACGTTGCGCATCAAGCCGAAGATCAGCGTGAAGCCGCTCGCCACCAGGAAATAGAGGCCACCCAGCGTGATGCCGTTGAAGATGGCGTTGAGGAAGACCCGCTTGCGGCCGATCGCCTGTTCCAGGCCCGGCGGCCACACCGCGAAGATCAGCCACAACAGCAGCGCGATCGCGATGATCGCGATCAGCGCCCATGCCGGATGGCGTTCGATGAACCGTGCCATCGACGTGCGTTCCCTCAAGGCCTCGCGATCGTCTTTTCGGATCGCGTTGCTGGCATCCTAGCGAAGGCCGAGGCGGCGGATTTGACCGGGAGTATCTTTTATCAGGGGCGCAGCACCTTGGCGGCGCGGCGGTAGTCGGTCGGCGCCATGCCGACATTGGCGGCGAAGAAGCGGGTGAAGCCGCTTTGCGAGGAGAACCCGAGATCGAAGCCGATATCGGCAATCGGCGCCTCGGTGGCGACCAGCGCGTCCAGCGCCTGCTCCATCATCAGCGTGTTGCGATAGAGATGCGGCGTGACGCCGGTCTGGGTGCGGAACAGCCGGTAGAAGTGAGGCCGGGATAGGCCGGAGGCGCGGGCGATCGAATCCAGCTCGATCTCGGCGCCGGGGCTTTCGGACAACAGCTTGACGGACTTGCGGATGCGAAAATCGGTGATCGCGGCGGCGGTGCGAATTTCCTGACAGGTTTCGGTTTGCCGCCAGCTTTCCTCGTAGCTGAGATCGATCAGGCGCCGCAATTCGCCATCGAGGCTCTTGAGCGAGGGTGCGCCGCACACGAGCGCTGCGGTGTGGCGGATCAGCCTGTCGAGTATGTCGCTGCGCTTGAAATGCGTGCGGCCGAAGCGGAGGCCTTGCGTGCAGGACGCGTCGGGCGCGAACCATTCGGCGTTGACATAAAGCACGAAGAAGATCGCGCCCCTTTCCATGTCCGTCGGCAGGAAGTTGTGCGGCTCCCACGGGTTGACCGCGACGACGGAATCCTCGGTCAGGAGCCGGCGCCGGTCGCAGACGTCGATCTGCGCCGGTGTGCCGCCGACATGGAAGATCAGATGTCCTTCGCGGTGCGCATGCACGTTGAAGGGACGGTTCAACTGATAGACCGTCGCGCGACCGAACCGGCCGTGGAAGACGGCAAGCGCTTTGCTCATGCCCTCCCTCCCGCGGGATGTTCTTGTCTTTTGCAACCAGCGTTCAACATCCAGGAAAAGAACGCAAGCGTGAGAACGCCGCGCCCGTCAACCAACGGTCGGTTCGCACCTGCAAAAATTAGGTCAGTACTTCTTGCATTCCGGGACGGTGCGGCTCGGCAGGCCGATCTTGGCGAACACCGCCGGATCGTAACCGAGCGTCTGGTTCACGTTCGGGATCACCTTCACGACCTTGCTGAACAGGGCGCCCTTGCCGTCGTCCACCACCTCGGTCACGAAATTGGTGCCGATCGCCTGGCGGTTGGAGTCGAGCTTGATCTTGCCGTTGGGCGCGTCGAGCTCGATCTTGGCCAGCGCTTCCTTGAGCTTTGCCTGGTTGTTGCTGAGGTCGCCATTGACCTGACGCAGCGCCAGGATCAGCGCCATGGTCGAGCCGTAATAGTTGGTGGCGAGCAGCGAGGGGCTCGGGAAGCGTTTGTTCGGCGGGAAAGAGTCCTGATAGGCCTTCACGAACTTCTGCCAGCCGGGATCCTCCCAGGTGTCGGCCTGGCCGCTCGCGGCGATAGTGCCGATCAGCGCGTTCTTGGCGTTGCCCTTGGAGGACAGGATGGTCTGGTCGATCATGATCGAACCGCCCATCAGATGCGCCTTGCCGCCGGCCTGCTGATACTGGTTGAGGAAGTTGACGGCGTCAGCACCGCCGAGGCCGAGATAGATCGCGTCGACATCGTCGGGCAGGGCGGCGATCACGGAGGCGAAGTCCTTGGTGCCGAGCGGCACCCATTGCCGGTTCGTGACCTGTCCGCCGGCACCGCAGAATTCAAGCACCAGGCCGAACACCTGGGTGTAGATGAAGGAGTAATCCTCGCCGACGGTCGCGATCTTGCGATAGCCCTTGTTTTCATAGGCATATTTGCCGAGACCGACCTGCCACTGCGCGCCGTCCATGTTGTAGCGGAAGAAGTTCGGGGCAGGGTCGACATAGGTCGTCTCCTGCGCACCTGAGGCGGCGTTGACGAAGGTCAGCTCGGGACGTGACTTGGCAAAATTCTTCACCGCGATGCCTTCGTCGCCGGAGAGCGGCGAGAGCAGGATCTGCACCTTGTCTTGCTCGATCAGCTTGCGCACCGCGCGCACCGCGGAATCGGGCGTCGCATCCGTCGAGGCGATGACGAATTCCAGCTCCTTGTCGCCGACCTTCTTGCCGAGCGTGTTGAGCGCGGTCTGGAAACCGCGGATGCCGTCCTCGCCAAGCACGGTGTAGGTGCCTTCGAGGGTTGCGGTGACGCCGACCTTGATCTTCTCCTGCGCGACTGCGGCGCCTGAAAGCAACAGGCTGCCTAGCGCGATCAGTCCCACACTGCCTTTCAACATCGCTCTCCTCCTCCCATTTTGCAGCGTCTTGCATGCGGCCCGCGTGTTTGCGATGGCCGCGACGTCTGGTTGTTGGGCGAAGGCTAACCGATGGCGGATGCAGCGCGGACGTCTCCGCGCCGCGCGGCTTGACGGGCAGTCTCATTTTGCATGCTGCGCCGCAGCGAGCCGCGCGATGACGGCGTGGGTCACGCTAGGCCGGCTCGGACACGTGAACTCGGCTATGCGCTTCCGCGAGATGCAGGAAGCGCGTCAGACTCTGCGCGATCGGGTCGCGCGTGAGTCCGCGGGTGATGAACACCAGGAACGACGGTTGCCCGGCGTCCTCGCCGGTGAGATGAACCGGCGGGTGCATCGAGTGCTGCACGCCATGGATCACGACTGGATTGGCGCCGGCTGACGTTCGGACCAGGCCTTTGACGCGCAGGATGCGGTCGCCGTGCCGATGCAGCAGCGCGGAAAGCCACAGCGTGAAGGCAGGCCAGTCGATCCGCTCGGGCAGCGCCAGCGTGAATGAGCCGACGTCCTGATCGTGCTGCGGGACCTCGGTGGCCGTGAATGGCGTCCCACCGCGGGACGCACTCTCGCCCGCCGTCCGGTCGAACAGCCGTGCAAGACTGAAGTCGGGATCCTGCGCATCGTGCAGAACAAGGTCGGGCGCGATCGCGGTCGCTGCCGCGGTGATGTCGCGGGTAGGATGTGCGGCGCGAAGATCGGTCTTGGTCACCACCAGCGCGTCGGCGATCGCGACCTGTCGCCGGGCTTCGTCAAAGTCCCGCAGATTGCGCAAGCCTGCGACGGCATCGATGACCGCGATCACGCTGACGAGTTCGACATGCTGACGCAGCCATGGGTCGCGCGCGATGGTGCCGACGATCGGGGAGGGGTCCGCAAGTCCGGAGGTCTCGATGATCGCGCGCGTGAAGCGGG
This sequence comes from Bradyrhizobium sp. Arg237L, assembly GCF_029990105.1. NCBI lineage: Bacteria > Pseudomonadati > Pseudomonadota > Alphaproteobacteria > Hyphomicrobiales > Nitrobacteraceae > Bradyrhizobium > Bradyrhizobium sp. Arg237L. The sequence continues at coordinate 23,394 of NZ_JAQMIL010000004.1, forward strand.
ACTGTCCGTCCTGCCGCGACATCCGCACCAGATCGTAGAGCGCGCGGCCGACATCGGCGCGCCGCGCGCAGCACATGCAGCCATTACCGATCAGCTCGACGTTCTCGGCGGCATGCACCATCAACCGATGGTCGAGACCGGCCTCGCCGAACTCGTTGACCACGACACCCGTGCCCTGGCCTTCCGGTTCCCGCAGAAAGCGCTGGACCAGCGTCGTCTTGCCGCTGCCGAGAAAACCCGTGACGATAAAGAGCGGCAGGCGATCAGGCATGTCGGCTTCCGCCGGCGAACGATGGATCAAGCGGGTCGATGCAGTGTCCGGACAGCGCCTCCGCCGCCGGCCAGACATCGTTGAGGGTCGGCGCGATCCTGGAGCGGCCGACCCGGTCGAACACCATCAGGGCCTCGCCGTCCCAGTCCTCGCAGCTCGCTTCAAGCGGCGCCAGGATGATGTTCAGGAGCTCGATGCGGCGCTTGCGCTCGTCCCGATAGTGCTGGATGTCATCGAACGGAAAGCGCTCGTCGCGCAGGCGGCCGAAGTCGCTCCAATGCTCGCCGGCGCCGAAGATGGCGCATACTTCACACATCGGCCGCCTGATCGCCAAGCCGGATCTCCATCGCCGGCGTCATCGTCTGCGTCAGGCTCTCCGACACCCGCTTGCGGGCGAGGTCGGCATGGGATCGCGCCAGCTCTTCGGCGCGATCGCCGTCGCGCTCGCGGATCGCTTCCACCAGTTCCCGATGCTCGCGGACGATCTGGCCCACATGGCTGCGATAGGAGCGCTCGGTCGGAAAGCACTCGCTGGTCATGGCGAGCCGCGCAATGCGCAGGTCGGCCGTAAGCTGCTGGATATAGAAGCGTTGCAGCAGGGAATTGCGGCAGGCGGCTCCGATCACGGCGTGAAAGCGGAAGTTGGCGTCCAGCATCGCCACCGAGTCGTCCTGCCTGAACGCGGTCTCGAACGCCTTGCGCTCGATATCCATCTTCGCGACCTGCTCGTCGGTGCGGCGGATTGCCGCCCATCGCGTGACGAGGCGCTGCGACACGTCGAACGCTTCGAGATGTTCGCGGATGTCGTTCCAGCCCATCGGCGCGACGCGTGCACCGCGATTGGGGACGAGCTGCACCAGGCCTTCGGCGGCAAGCCGCACAAGGGCTTCGCGCACCGGCGTGCGCGAAACGCCGAAGCGGGCGACCAGCGTCGCTTCGTCCAGATCCTCGCCTGGCACCAAGGTGAAAGAGACGATCTCCTGCATCAAGGCGCGGTAGGCATGCTCGCTGCTGGCACCCTTCAGTGCCTTAACATTAGAGCGCGATGCCTTGTTTTTGCTCATTGCGGCCTCCGTCGCTTTATGTATATTTTGTGTATGCACCGTTTGCAACTCATCGTCGACAAGGTTTTTTGATGCTCGCACAAGCCACCGTGAACGGCATCTTGCTGGGAGGCCTCTACGGCCTCGCGACGGTCGGCTTTTCCATGGTGTGGGGCGTGATGGGGGTGATCAATCTCGCCCACACCGCCTTCATCACGCTCGGCGCCTACGTCACTTACGTGCTGTTCGAGCGCTACGGCGTCGATCCCTTGCTCTCGATGCCGCTCGCCATGGCGTCGATGTTCGTGCTCGGCTACGGCATCCAGAGATTGATCCTCAATCACGTCATCCGCACCAGCCTCTTGCTTTCGCTGGTCGTGACGTTCGGCATCGAGCTCGTCCTGACCGATGCCACCGTGCTGATCTTCACTTCCGATGTGCGCTCGGTGAACGCCTCCTACGCCAGCAGCTCGGTCGCGGTGTTCGGCACGCTGGTGCCGGTGGTGCGGTTGCTTGCCGCCGGGCTCTCACTTGCGCTGGGCGTCGGGTTCTTCGTGTTCCTGCGCCGCGCCAGCCTCGGGCAGGCTATCCTCGCGACTGCGCTGGACCGCGAGATGTCGAACCTGATGGGCATCAATCCGCAGCAGGTGTTTGCGCTCACCGCGGGCGCCGGCGCGGCGCTGGCGGGGGCCGCGGGCTCGCTGTCGAGCATGCTGTTTCCGGTATCGCCGACCATGGGCGTCAGCTTCCTCGGCGCTGTGTTCGTGATCACTGTGCTCGGCGGCATCGGCAGCGTCGAAGGCTGCATCGTGGCAGGCTTCCTCTATGGCCTCGTGCAGGCCTGGGCTGCCTATTGGCTCGGGACCAGTTTCCAGGAAATCGTCGCGTTCGCGATGTTCCTCGGTGTGCTCGTGGTGCGGCCGCAGGGCCTGTTCGGTCGCGCCTTCTTCGGAGAACACGCATGAGCGAGGCCGCAGTCCTGGAGCAGGGCGCCAAGGCGTCCACCATGCGCCCCCTGGTGTGGGCTGCGGTCGCGATCGGTCTTCTCGTGCTGTGCGCGGCGCCGCTCGGCATCAGCTCCTACTGGCTGCGGGTGCTGACCACGGTGCTGATGTATGTGATCGTCACGCAGGGGCTCAACGTGATCGTCGGCATCACCGGCTATCATGCCTTCGGCAACGGCGTGTTCTTCGGGATCGGCGCCTATGCGTGCGGCACCGCGATGGTGGCGGGGCTGCCGTTCGTGGCCGGCATCGCGCTCGCCATCGTGATGTCGGCGGTTTGCGCGTTCATCCTTGGCTGGCCGATCCTGCGGCTGAAGGGCCATTACTTCGCGATCGCGACGGTGGCGCTGAACCTTGCGGCGGTGCAGATCATCATCCAGATCGGCGGCATCACCGGCGGCGCGCAGGGCCTTGCGCTGCCGCTCAGCGACTGGGACCCGAAGCCGCTCTACATCGCGCTCTATTATCTGATGCTCGGCGGCGCAGTGGCGTCGACCGCCATCGTCGCCATCCTGTTGAAGCGTCCGCTCGGCTTCGCGCTGCGCGCGATCCGCGACAGCGAGCGTGCCGCCGCGGTGATGGGCATCAACACCACGAAGGCGAAGGTCTATGCCTGGGCGATCAGCGCGGGCCTGACCGGTTTCGCCGGCGGCGTCTGGGCCTACTGGATCACTTTCATCGAGCCGTCCAGCGCCTTCGATCCGGCCGTCGGCGTGAAGGCCTACATCATGCTGATCATCGGCGGCATGGGCAGCATCCTGGGGCCGGTGATCGGCGCTTTCGTGCTGGAGATCGTCTCCACTCTGGTCTGGAGCGGATTCCTGAAGGCGCATCAGTTGATCCTGGGGCTCCTGATCGTCGTCGTCTGCATCGTCGCCCCCAACGGCATCATCAACGCCTTTGCACGGCTCGTTCGATCGGTGAGGAGGAACGATGGCGCTACTTGAAGGCCGCAACCTCACCATCAAGTTCGGCGGCGTGCTCGCGCTCGATGGCGTCAGCTTCGGCGTGGAAGCCGGACAGATCTTCGGCGTCATCGGCCCCAATGGCGCCGGCAAGACCACGCTGCTGAACGCCATCTCCTCGGTCTACAAGCTCGATGGCGGCTCAATTTCGTTCGCCGGGGAGGACGTCACCAACGTTCCCTCGTACCAGCTATCGCAGCTCGGCGTGGCGCGCACGTTCCAGATCGTGCAGCCGTTCAACCACATGACCGTGCGCGAGAACGTGACCGTCGGCGCCATGTATGGCCACGCCCGATTGCGCCAGCGCAACGAATATCTCGATGCCGCCGACGAGGCGCTGGAGCGCGTCGGCCTGATCGCCAAGGCGCATTTCATGCCGCCGCATCTGACGCTGTCGGACCGCAAGCGGCTCGAAGTCGCCCGCGCGCTCGCCATGAAGCCGCGGCTCTTGCTGCTCGACGAGGTCATGGCCGGGCTCAACCTCACCGAGATCGAGCGCATGATCGATCTCGTTCGCGAGATCAATGCCGCAGGCATGACGGTGATCGTGATCGAGCACGTCATGAAGGCGGTGCTGGCGCTGTGCCACCGCGCCATGGTGCTCAATTTCGGCCGCAAGCTGACCGAAGGCCTGCCGCATGACGTGGTCAACGAGCCTGCCGTGATCGAGGCCTATCTCGGCACCCGCTTCGCAAAGACCCGCACAGGGAGTGCCGCATGAGCCTGCTGTCGGTCGAACAGCTCGCGGTCAGCTATGGCGACAGCCGGGTTCTGGTCGATGTCGGCTTTACGCTGCAGCAGGGAGAGATCGTCGCGCTGGTCGGCGCCAACGGCGCCGGAAAGACGACGCTGCTGCGAACCTTGACCGGGCTGGTGTCGCCGCGATCGGGCTCGATCACGTTCGACGGCCAGCCGATCCTCACTGTCCCGCCCTATGAGCGCGCGCGGCTCGGGCTTGCGATGGTGCCGGAGGGACGCCGCCTATTCCAGGGGCTGACGGTGCGACAGAACCTGGAGCTGGGTTCGCGCGCCGCGCCTGATACCTCGCACAAGACAGAAGATATCGACTTCGTCTTCGAGCTATTCCCGGAGCTGGTGCGGCTGCAGAACCGGCTGTCGGGCCTTCTTTCCGGCGGCGAGCAGCAGATGTGCGCGATCGGTCGCGCGCTGATGGCGCGGCCAAGGATGCTGCTGATCGACGAGATGTCACTCGGGCTCGCGCCTGTTGTCGTCGAGCGCATCGCCGGCGTGATCCGCACCATCAACCGCGACCGCGGCATCAGCATCCTGCTGGTCGAGCAGGACGTCGGCCTCGCGCTGGAGATCGCAGCGCGCGGCTACGTGCTCGACACCGGCCGCATCATCATCGACGGCCCGTCGTCGGAGCTGCTGCTTCGCGACGACATCCGAGCGGCCTATCTCGGGCTGCAATAGATCAAGCTGGAGGAGTTAGTGAGCGTAGCCTACGATCTCGTTATCGAAAACGGCACCATCTGGTCGCCGACGTCGTCCTACCGCGCCGACGTCGCGGTGAAGGACGGCAAGATCGCCGCGATTGGCGGCCCGTTCCCCGATGCCGCCAAGCGCATCGACGCGCGCGGGCAGGAGGTGCTGCCCGGCATCTGGCACGTGCACTGCCATTTCCGCGAGCCGGGGCACACCTACAAGGAAGACTTCCAGACCGGATCGGCGGCCGCGGCGGCCGGTGGCGTGACGTTCTGCATCGACATGACCAACAACACGCCGCATCCGACCAGCCTCGAGCATTTCGAGGAGAAGAAGGCAATGGTCGCGCCGAAGGCGCATGTCGACTATGCGCTCTATGGCGGTGGGCTCTATCCGCGCACGGTCGAGGCCCTGGCGAAGGCCGGCGCGATCGGCATCAAGATATTCAACACCCGTCACATCAAGGAAGTCTATCCCTATATCTCCGAGCTCGGCGTGCTCGACCACGGCATCCTCTACGAGCTCTACGAGGCGACCCGCGATGTCGGCCTGGTCGCCTCCGTGCATCACGACGATCCGGAGTGGTGCAAGCGGCTGACCTTCCGCGACTACATCGACAAGGGCCGCACCGACGCGATGGCCTATCAGGAAAGCTTCGCCAAGGGCTACATGTACGGCCATGGCATGGTCGCCGGTCTCGCCGCATCGCTCTATTACGCGCGGATCGCCGGCGTGAGGCTCCATGTTCTGCATCTCGGCGTGATGCCGCCCGGCGCCAACGAGATGATTCGCCATGCCAAGTTCGAGCTAGGCCAGGACGTTACCGCGGAGCTCGAACTCGGCACGCTGTTCATGACCCGCGAGCAGATGGAGAAGGTCGGGCCCTATACCTACAACTGGGGCTACGCGCCAGAGCACGGTTGGAAAGCGATCGAAAACGGCATTGCCGATTTCATCGTGCTGGAACACGCGCCGCATACCCGCGACGACGTCGAGCCGGGCTGGAAGGACATGTTCTCGGTTCCGCTCGGCATGACCGGGGCGCAGGAATTCGTGCCGCTGATGATCAACGCGGTCAACGAGGGAAGGCTGACGCTCAACCAGGTGGCCCGCATGGCGGCCGAAAAGCCGGCGCGCACCTTCGGAATCTATCCGAAGAAAGGCGTGATCCAGGTCGGCTCGGACGCCGACTTCAGCATTATCGACATGAACCGCGAAGGCGAATTCCGGCATGAGGACATGCTGTCGAAGTCGGCGCATACGAGCTGGGTCGGCATGCGCACCAAGGGCGCGGCGACCTACGGCATCGTTCGCGGCACCGTGGTGATGCGCGACGGCAAGGTCGTCGGCTCGCCCGGCTATGGCCAGTTCACGCCCGGCACCGCCGGCCGTTCGACCTAACTGCAAACTGAAGGGGGAAGGCGATGAGGATGAGTAGATCTGCGTTTCTGGCTGGCGCGCTTGCCAGCGGTTTGTTGCTGATCGGCGGCGCGCAGGCGCAGGAGGTCGTCAAGATCGGCGCGGCCGTGAGCCTGACCGGCAACTTCTCGCGCGAAGGCAATCTTCTCAAGAACGGCTATGCCTATTGGGAAAAGCTCGTCACCGAGGCGGGCGGCATCAATGTCGCCGGCAAGAAGGTCAAGGTCCAGGTCATCTATTACGACGACGAAAGCAAGCCGCAGAGTTCGGCGCGCCTGACCGAGAAGTTGATCACGGAAGACAATGTCAACTTCATCCTCGGGCCGTATTCGTCCGGCATCGCCACCGCCACGGCGGCGATCAGCGAGAAATACAAGGTCATCACCATGACGCCGATGGCCACCGCCGACAGTCTCTATCAGCGCGGCTACAAGTTCATCTTCTGCCCCGCGCCGCTCGCCTCGACCACGCTCGATCCGATGCTGGACATGATCAAGAAGCTGCCGACGCCGCCGGCGACGGTCGCGATCGCCGGCCCCGACGATCTATTCCCCAACGTCTTCGCGGGCGCCGCGCAGAAGAAGGCCGAGGCGCTTGGCTTCAAGATCGCCTACAACAGCAAGTATCCGAAGGGCGCCGTGGATCTGTCGTCCGTCGCCACCGCGCTGAAGGACGCCAATCCCGAGGTGCTGATCCTGACCGGCTATGTGCAGGATTCGATCCAGCTCGTGAAGGCGCTGCAGTCCTTGAAGGTGAACCCGAAGATCATCGGCTTTGCTTTCGCCGTCGGCATTCCCGACGTCCTGAGCGCGCTTGGACCGGCTTCGGAAGACCTCATCGGCGTGCAGATCTGGGATCCCGCGGTCAAGTACAAGGGGCCGCTGGTGGCCGACGCTGCCGCCTATGTCAGCGGATATGAGAAGGAGTTCGGCGGCTCCAAGCCGAACTACATCACGGCATCGGGCACGGCGGGAGCGCTCGCGCTGCAGCTCGCGATCGAAAAGGCCGGTTCGCTCGATCCGGTGAAGGTGCGCGACGCCATGCTGCAGCTCGATGTGGAGACCTTCTTCGGCCACGTCCAGTTCGATCAGACCGGGGTCGACAAGAAGGCATCGGCGGTGATCTCGCAGGTTCAGGGCGGCACTGCCGTTCCGGTTTATCCGGCGGAGATCGCGGCCAAGCCGGTGCGCTATCCGCGCAAGCCGTTCGAATGATCATCGACGTACACGCCCATGCGCTCACGCGCGCGTTCCTGTCGGAGCTCGCGCGCGAGAAGGCATTCGGGATCGAGGCGAGGGAAGAGGGCTTCGGGTTCGGCGGCTATGGGCCGCTCGATCCGCTCCTGTTCGATATCGAAGGCGCCGCACAGAGTGTTGCCGCGCGCGGCATCGCCTTGCAACTTGTGTCACCACCGCCGCGCATCGTCAGTCATGCGAGCTGGGGAGCCGATCGCGCATTCGCGCGCAGGCTGAACCGGCAGACCGCGGATTTCGTAAAGGAGGCTGGTCGGCGCCATGGCGGTCTCGCGGTGCCGGCATTGACCGAGCCGGAGCATGCCGTCGCCGAGATCAGCCGCGCGCTCGACGAGGATGGACTGACCGGCGTAGCGCTGCCGACCTCGGCGGCAGGCCGGCCGCTCGACGATCCGGCCTTCGAGCCATTGTTTGCGGAATGCGCCCGGCGCGGCGTGATCGTGTTCATGCATCCGACCACCGGCATCGAACGCCCGGCGTTCGGCCAGTACACGATGCTGCAACTGGTCGGCTGGCCGTCGGAGACGGCGTTGTGCGTAGCGCGTCTCATCTTCGCCGGTGTGTTCGAGCGCCATGCGGGATTGAAGCTTGTGTTGGCGCATGGCGGCGGAACGCTGCCGATGCTCGCCGGACGGCTCGATCTCGCCTATGAGGCGCCGCGCTACGAGGCCAATCCCGATTGCCGCAAGAACATCTCGCGGCCGCCGAGTTCATATCTGAAGCAGATTTTCTACGACACTGTGGTCGCCCATGCCGCGCCGTTGCGCTACCTGATCGACCTCGTCGGTCCCGGGCAGATCGTGTTCGGCTCTGACTTCCCGTTCGAGATCGGTGATCCCGTCGGCGCCAAGGCGCTGCCGGCGATCGCGCAGCTTCCCGAGGCTACCGCGGCCGCAATCCTACACGGCAATGCGTCGCAGATTCTCGGCGGGAGCAGACCGAACGCGGTGTGACGGAAGCGGGTATCGTGTGGGAGGCTTGATACTTTCAGGGCGGCGTTTCGGGTTGAAACGCCGCCCTGATTTCTTGTCTATGGCTTGCGACAGCCTTCAGGGTCTCAATGGGCCACGAGGTCGAAGCGGTCGAGGTTCGTGACCTTGGTCCAGGCCGCCACGAAGTCCTTTACGAACTTCTCCTTCGCGTCCGAGCTCGCATAGACTTCCGCTAGCGCGCGGAGCTGCGAGTGCGAACCGAAGATCAGGTCGGCGCGGGTGCCGGTCCACTTGACGTCGTTGGTCTTGCGGTCGCGGCCCTCGAACACCAGTCCGGCGCTGTCGGACGCCTGCCACTGCGTGCTCATGTCGAGCAGGTTGACGAAGAAGTCGTTCGTCAGCTTGCCCGGCTGCTTGGTCAAGACGCCGTGCCCGGACTTGCCCGTGTTGGCGCCGAGGACACGCAGGCCGCCGACGAGAGCCGTCATCTCCGGCGCCGTCAGCGTCAGCAACTGCGCCTTGTCGACCAGCAGCTCCTCGGGCGAGATGTGCTGCGCGCCGTGCTGATAGTTGCGGAAGCCGTCGGCGATCGGCTCGAGCGGCGCAAAGGATGCGACGTCGGTCTGCTCCTGCGAAGCATCCGTGCGACCGGGCGTGAAGGGCACCTTCACGTCGAGGCCGGCGTCCTTGGCGGCCTTCTCGATCGCCGCACTGCCGCCGAGAACGATCAGGTCGGCAAGCGAGACTTTCTTGCCGCCGGACTGCGAAGCGTTGAACTCCTTCTGGATTCCTTCCAGCTTCTGCAGAACCTTCGTAAGCTGAGCCGGCTCGTTGACCTCCCAGTCCTTTTGCGGCGCAAGGCGAATGCGCGCGCCGTTCGCGCCACCGCGCTTGTCGGAGCCGCGGAACGTCGAAGCCGACGCCCAAGCCGTCGAGATCAGCTCGGAAACCGACAGCCCGGATGCCAGGATCTTCGCCTTCAGCGCCGCGATGTCCTGCTCGCTGACCAGCTCATGATTGACGGCGGGAACATGATCCTGCCAGATCAGCTCTTCCTTCGGAACGAGCGGGCCGAGGTAACGCACGATCGGACCCATGTCGCGGTGGGTGAGCTTGAACCAGGCGCGAGCAAACGCATCCGCGAACTGATCCGGGTTCTCATAGAACCGCCGCGAGATCTTCTCGTAGTCCGGATCGACCCGCAGGGCGAGGTCCGTGGTCAGCATGGACGGCGCGTGACGCTTCGAGGCGTCGTGCGCATCCGGCACCGTGTTGGCGCCTCCGCCGTTTTTCGGCGTCCACTGATGCGCGCCGGCCGGGCTCTTGGTCAGCTCCCATTCGTAGCCGAACAGGTTCCAGAAGAAATTGCTGCTCCACTTGGTGGGCGTCGTGGTCCAGATCACTTCCAGGCCGCTGCCGATCGCGTCACCGCCCTTGCCCGAGCCATACTTGCTCGCCCAGCCGAGGCCCTGCTGCTCGATGTCGGCGGCTTCCGGCTCCGGGCCGACCAGCGTCGCATCGCCGGCACCGTGCGTCTTGCCGAAGGTGTGACCGCCGGCAATCAGCGCAACCGTTTCCTCATCGTTCATCGCCATGCGGTGGAACGTCTCTCTGATATCGCGAGCCGCCGCCAGCGGGTCCGGATTGCCATTCGGCCCTTCCGGGTTGACGTAGATCAGGCCCATCTGCACGGCAGCGAGCGGATTCTGAAGGTCGCGGTCGCCGCTATAGCGCTCGTCCGCCAGCCACTTGCCTTCGGGACCCCAGTAGATGTCGACTTCAGGCTCCCAGGTGTCCGCGCGTCCGCCGCCGAAACCGAAGGTCTTGAAGCCCATCGACTCCAGCGCGACGTTACCGGTGAGGATCATCAGATCGGCCCAGGAGATCTTGCTGCCGTATTTCTGCTTGATCGGCCACAACAGGCGGCGCGCCTTGTCGAGGTTCACGTTATCAGGCCAGCTATTCAGCGGCGCGAAACGCTGCTGGCCGGCTCCGGCGCCGCCGCGGCCGTCGTGGATACGGTAGGTGCCCGCGCTGTGCCACGCCATGCGGATGAACAGCGGCCCGTAATGGCCGAAGTCGGCCGGCCACCACTCCTGCGAATCCGTCATCAGGGCTCGAAGGTCCTTGATCACGGCATTCAGGTCGAGGCTCTTGAATTCCTTGGCGTAGTCGAACGCCTCGCCCATCGGATTGGACAGGCTCGAGTGCTGGTGGAGAACCGAGAGGTCGAGCTGATTCGGCCACCAGTCTTTGTTTTGATTTATGCGGGTCGCACCCGAAAACGGGCACTTCGTAGTGTCATCCATCATCGCCTCCTGCGGCAGTTTCTGGTGGGGGTCTGGAAAGACTCTAAACAACGGATATCATCAGGGGAAATTGACTTTCGTGATTGTTGCGATAAGATATTCTGATGATCCAGTTTACCCTGCGACAGCTTCGTTATTTTGACGCGCTGGCGCGTCACGGCCATTTCGGACGCGCAGCGGAGGCATGCGCCGTCACGCAGCCGGCGCTGTCGATGCAGATCAAGGAACTGGAAGAAGCGGTCGGCGGCGTGCTGCTCGAGCGCAGCGCCCGGCAGGTCGTGCTGACGAAGTTCGGCGAAGAACTCGCCCAGCGCGTCCGCGAAATCCTGCGCTCGGTCGATGAACTCGGCGACTTTGCGCGGGCGTCGCGGGACCAGCTCGTCGGCCGGCTCCGCATCGGCATGATCCCGACGATTGCTCCCTATCTGCTGCCCAAGGTGATCGGCAATCTCACGCAGATGCATCCCGAACTCGATATTCACGTCCGCGAGACCGTGACGCCGAAGCTGATCAAGGAGCTGGCGGAAGGCCGGCTCGACACCGCCATTGTCGCCCTGCCGGTGTCCGAACCCTCGTTGACCGAGGTCGCGCTGTTCACGGAAAATTTCCTGCTGGTGCGGCCGGGGGAGGACGAGGGAACGCCGGTGCCGAGCAGCGAAGCGCTGCGCGAAATGAAGCTTCTCCTGCTGGAGGAGGGACATTGCTTTCGCGAACAGGCGCTGTCGTTCTGCAACATGAAATCATCGCCGCCGCGCGAGGTGCTGGAGGCGAGCTCGCTGTCCACCCTCGTTCAGATGGTCGGCGCCGGCATCGGCGTCACCTTGATCCCGGAAATGGCCGTGGGGGTGGAGACGCGCTCGGCATCGGTGTCGGTCGCCCGCTTCAAGGACCCGCAACCCTCGCGAACCATCGGTATGGTCTGGCGCAAGACCAGTCCTCTGTCCAGGCAGCTCATGCAGATTTCCGAAGTGGTTTGTTTGTCAGCCGATGCGTTGCGCGAGCAGGGCGCTCCAAAGTCTTCATCGCGATCGCGCCATCGCCGGGCCTAAACAAAGAAACGAGAGGAGATCGATACGATGGCGGGACAGTGGATCGACATCGCCACAAAGGACGGCGGCGGCGGCTTCAAGGGATATCTCTCCGTGCCCGCTTCGGGCTCCGGTCCCGGCATCCTGCTCCTGCAGGAAATCTTCGGCGTCAACGCCTCGATGCGCGCGGTGGCGGACTACTACGCTGAGGAAGGCTATGTCGTGCTCGCGCCGGATCTGTTCTGGCGCATGGAGCCGGGCGTCGAGCTCGGCTACAGCGAGGCGGATTTCGGCAAGGCGATGGGCTACTACCAGCGCTTCGATGTCGACCAGTCGATCAAGGATGCGGCCGATGCGCTGAAGGTCCTGCGCGCGCGTGGCGAATGCAAAGGCGGGGTCGGCACGCTCGGCTTCTGTCTGGGCGGCAAGCTCGCCTATCTCCTCGCCGCGCGCACCGTTGTCGATTGCGCCGTCAGCTATTACGGCGTCGGCATCGAGGCCGATCTTGGCGAGGCCGGCAACATCAAGGGACCGATGGTGTTTCATTTTGCCGAGCTCGACCGCTTTGCGCCGGCGGAAGCGCGCGAGCAGATCAAGGCTGCGTTTGCGGGGCGTCCCGACGTCGAATTCTATCTCTATCCCGGTTGCGATCACGCGTTCGCCGCGCCGGAGCGGACGAGCTTCAACAAGCCTGCATCGCTGATGGCGCATACGCGTTCGATCGCGTTGTTCCGGAAGGTGCTGGGTCCCCAGTACGATCTTTCCGCACTATGGGACAAGCATACCGAGCTCGAATTCGCGACGCGCTCGGCTGAGGAGACCATGAAAACCATGGTCGCCGAGCCCTATGTCAACCACATCCCGACCATGACCGGCGGCGTCGGCTATCGCGACCTGCTCCGCTTCTACAAGAACCACTTCATCCCGAAGACGCCGCAGGACACCAAGCTGGTGCCGATCTCGCGCACCATCGGCGCCGACCGCATCGTGGACGAGATGCTGTTCTGCTTCACCCACGACATCGAGATCGACTGGATGCTGCCCGGCATTCCCCCTACGGGCAAATATGTCGAGATCCCGCTGGTCGCGATCGTCCGTTTCCGCGGCGACAAGCTCTACAATGAGCATATCTATTGGGATCAGGCCTCGGTGCTGGTGCAGATCGGATTGCTCGATCCTGCGAAGCTTCCGGTGGCGGGCGTCGAGACCGCGAGGAAACTCGTCGACGAGTCCTTGCCGTCGAACACGTTGATGGCGCGCTGGGCCGAGAGCGCTCCGAAATAATAGGAACTAATCATCGGCGGCGCGGCGCTAGCCGCTGTCGCGCAGCACCAGTTCGAAGCCGAGATCGATCCGGCGCTCGCCGCCGCGCTCGAGCGTCAGTGTCGCGGCGGTGCGGCCGATCGCATCGCCATGGACGCTGATGGTGCTGAGACTCGGCGAGATCAGCCGTCCCATCTCGAGATCGCCGAGGCCGACAACGGCGACCGGCTGCGCCGCGGCCGGGCCGTCGCGGAGCAGTCCGGCCTTGCGCAGGCCGGCCATGAAGCCGATGGCATGGGCGTCGTTGGCCGCGAACACGGCATCGACGCCGGGCAAATTCGCATGCGCGGCGACGCTGCCGGACGCGTTGCGTTCGAGGATCAGCCGCCGCGGCGGTTGCAACCCGCACGCCAGCGCGTGGTCTTGGAAGCCGAGCCATCGCCGCGTGCCGCGCGGGTCGTCGCCGCCGATGAAGGCGAGATGCTGACGGCCTTGCTCGATGAAGTGGCGCGCGACGGCGACGCCGGCTTGGTAATTGTCGAAACCCGCAACGGCGTCGATCGGATCGATCGGCAGCTCCCAGGTCTCGACGATCGGAATGCGCGCGTGACGCAGCAGGCGCTTGCCGTCCTCGGTCGCGGGCGAGCCGACCATGATGATCGCTTCCGGCCGCCGCGACAGCAGCGCCGCGAGCATGCGGTCCTCGCGCGCGGCGTCGTAGCGTGACTGCGCGAGGATCACCGAATAGCCGAGCGGCTCGAGCTTGTCGGACAGGCCCTGCACAGTGTCGGCAAAGATCGAGTTCGCGATCGTCGGCACCAGCACGCCGACCGAATTGGTCTTCGCGCTCGCCAGCGCTCCGGCGACCAGGTTGGGCACGTAGCCGAGTTCCCGCATCGCCTTCTCGACCCTGGCGCGCGTCTCCGGCGCAACCAAGTCCGGCAGCCGGACCACCCGGCTCACGGTGATCGATGAAACGCCGGCGCGTTTGGCCACTGCCGACAGCGTCGGGGCGACCTCGTCGGAACTGGTGTTGGTCTCAGTCAATTCGGAACCCATGGTGGTGGTGAATCTGCACGATTCCGGATTGCGCATCCATAGTGACAGCGCTAGCATTGCATATGATAGCGCTAACATTCGAGCATGATAGCGCTAGCATAACAAAAGGAGGAACCGCCGTATGATTTCAGACGAAGTGGTCCAGGCCTATCGGCGCGACGGGGTGATCGTCGTCCCTGATGTGCTCGACAACGATACTCTGGCGCGGGTCCGCGACGTGCTGGCCGAACTGGTCGCCGGCGCGGCTGCTGTGACCGAGCATACCGACGTCTATGACCTCGAACCCGGCCACACCCAGGAGAACCCGAGGGTCCGCCGCATCAAGGCGCCGCACAAGGTGCACCCGATCTTCGATCAGATCGTGCGCAGCGAGCCTGTCATCTCCATCCTTACCAAGCTGATCGGACCCGGCCTGCGCCTGCATGGCTCCAAGCTCAACATGAAGTCCGCGCAGTACGGCTCGCCAGTCGAGTGGCACCAGGACTGGGCGTTCTATCCCCACACCAATGACGACATGCTTGCGATCGGCGTGCTGCTCGACGATTGCGACCTGGAGAATGGTCCCATGCTGGTGACACCGGGATCGCATGTCGGCGACACCATGTGGAATCATCACGGCGAGGATGGCTGCTTCGCCGGCCTGATCGATCCCGACCTGATTCAGGACGAGATCAAGCGTGCGGTGCCCTGCATCGGCAAGGCGGGCAGCATGTCGTTCCATCACGTGCGCGCGCTGCACGGCTCGGCGACCAACACGTCGAACCGCCCGCGCAACCTTCTGCTCTATGAAGTCGCGGCAAGCGATGCCTGGCCGCTGGCGGGCGTAAAGGATCTTGCCGAGTTCGACAGCCGCCTGCTCGCCGGCGGCTCGGTGGTTGCGCCGCGCATGACCCGCGTTCCGGTGCGGATGCCGTTGCCGCCGCCCAAGCGCCAAGGCTCGATCTACGAAACGCAGTCCGCGTCGAAAAAGACCTACTTCACGCGCGCCGCCTAAAAGAATTCCGACGAAGCCCGCGGGGAGCAACACCCGCGGGCTTCGTGCTTGCGACGACCAATAAACAAACAACAGGGATGGAAACCAATGACCGAGCTCAAGGCCGGCGGCGCCGGCCAATCGCGTTTACGTGTGATCCTTGCTGCGAGCGTCGGCTCCGCGCTCGAATGGTATGACTTCTTCCTCTATGGCACCGCGGCTGCCCTGGTATTCGGCGAGCTGTTCTTTCCCAAGAGCGATCCCGTCGTCGGAACGCTGCTGGCGTTCCTGACCTTCGGCGTCGGCTTCGTGGTGCGCCCATTGGGTGGCATCCTGTTCGGCATCATGGGCGATCGCTATGGCCGCAAGCCGGTGTTGGTCGCCACGCTGTTGATGATCGGCATCGGCACCACCGCGATCGGCCTCTTGCCGACCTATGCGCAGATCGGGATCTGGGCGCCGCTGCTGCTCGTCGCCATGCGCGTGATACAGGGTCTCGGCGCGGGGGCCGAATATGGCGGAGCGGTGATCTATCTCGTGGAGAATGCACCGGCGAGGCACCGCGGCTTCTGGGGCGGCTTCGCGCCGCTCGGCGTGTCCGTCGGCAATCTGCTTGCCGCGGGCGCCTTTGCGCTCGTGACCATGCTGCCGCGCGAGGCGATGTTGAGCTGGGGCTGGCGCCTGCCGTTCCTGGCGAGCTTCCTGTTGATCCTGGTCGGTATCTTCGTGCGCCTGCGCGTGACGGAAACGCCCGTCTTTACCGAAGCCGTCGTTGCGCGCGGCAAGGTCGAGCGCAACCCGGCCATGGAGGCGCTGCGCCAGCATCCGCGCAACTTCCTGGTCGTGCTGGGCGCGCGGATGGCCGAGAACGGGCTCGGCTATTTCTTCCCCGTGTTCGGGCTCAGCTACGTCATCACTACGTTGGGCGTACCGAAATCGGAGGCGCTGAGCGCGTTGATGCTCGCATTCACCATCGAGCTGTTCGCGATCCTCGGCTTCGCGGCGCTGTCGGATCGCATCGGACGGCGGCCGGTCTATCTGTTTGGTGCGCTCGCGGGCGTGGCGCTGGCTTTCCCGTTCTTCTGGATGGTCGGCACCAAGGAATGGATCTGGATCGCGGTGGCCTTCATCCTGGCGAGGGCCGTGGTGACGGCCGCGATGTTCGGACCGCAAGCGGCTTACTTCGCCGAGTTGTTCCCGCCGCAGCGGCGCTTTGCGGGATTCGCGTTCGCGCGCGAGCTTGGCTCGCTGCTCGCGGGCGGTCCGGCGCCGTTCGTCGCAACGGCGCTGGTCGCCGCCTACGGCAGTTGGTGGCCGGTCGCCTGCTACGCGATGTTCCTGTCGCTATGTACGGTGATCGCGATCTGGATGGGGCCCGAGACCTATCGGGAAGATATCGCCGCCGACGAACCCGTCGTCGTGCAGCACGACTTGCCCGTGGCGATGCCGCAGCGGGCCTGAGGGCAGCGCAGCCACTCCGCGTCCAGTCGCCGCTCCGCTTCATGGAGCGGCGATTGGCCGACGCGCCGCCTCGGCAAGCCGTTGTTATGACGGCAGTGGCTTGCCGGCCTGTTCATTGACGATGTACTCGGCGTACCAGTCAGGCCAGTTCTCATCGCGCTGGCCTCCGTTCCGCTTCTCGTGCTCGCCGTGCGCGGCTGCCGCACGGCGGAGTGCGCTCGCGAGTTCGGTAGGCGAGGCGAACGTCGTGCCGTCCGTGTCCACGCGTCCCGGCAACCGCGCGGTGATCTCCTGGAGCAGCCAGCCGTTGCCATCCGGATCGCTGAAGGAGGCAAACGACTGGTCGCTGCCACGCTCGGGATCGCGGCCGGTGACCCGCAGCCGGCCAAACAAATAGGGTTCGTCAGTACCAGTGTGCACGTCGCCGCTGCCGTGGAAGGCCTCGCTGACCTTGACGCCGCGACTGAGCAGATCGTTGCGGGCGGCCTCGACGTCGGAGACGACCAGGTAGAGGCCTTGCGCGGAGCCGGGCGCCGCCGCGGTCACGTTCTTGCCGAAGATGATCGAGGAGGGCGAGCCTCGCGGCGTGAACTGGATCACGCGCCAGTCACCGGCGGTGAAGTCGGCATCGAGCCTCCAGCCAAGATTCGCGTAGAACTGCTTCGCGCGGTCGATATCCGAAACGGGAATGACGACGATCTCCAGCTTCATGTCGACCCGCGCTCTCGCGCCTTCGGTTGCATCTGTCATGGATCTCTCCCTGATGTTGATAGTTGATCGGCGAGCACGCGGCGCGTGCCTGATCATCCTATATCGATTGCCGCAGGCGATACGGCGTGAGGTGGTCACGGACTTTCGGTTCCCTTTTCTCACGTGCTTTCACGATCTTTTTATTCCCACATCGGGACTATGGGATGCGGATTCGGAGAGGCCTCACAATTTACTTGAAATGACAGCCGTCATCTGACGGGGGATTGCCCAAATTTTGCCTGGAGCCGCATATGGGTGAAGTCGTTCGATTTGTTCCAAAGGCTGAGCTCGAGCGGGCTCGGCTTATTCGAGAGGCGCGCGCGATATACGACGCCATATTCCCGGCGGCCGATGAGGCCAGCTCACAACAGGGCGACGAGACGCCGCAACGTCGGTGACTTTACCATTCAAGACGGCCGCTGCTCGCGTGCATTGAGCGCTCGGGCAGCCTCGATCGAAATCTGCTTTGGCGCCGGCTAGGATCCACGCGCTACGTTCGACGTTTCCCCGCGGCCGACCGCGATGAGATCCGCTGCTCCAGTACCGAGAATTTCCTCGGCACGTTGCCCATCCCAGGTCATATCGACCGTCATTGTGGTCATACCTGCGCGCCCTCGGGTCGCGCGGAGAAAATACCTATGGAGCTCGCTCGACTACCAATCACCAGATGTCGCCGATCCCCCTTGAGTTCACTGGGAAACCAAGTGTAAAAGGGCAACGACAAAATAGAACATCGTTCTGCTGCACAGAACGATAGGGTTGGAGGAATCGAGCGTGAACCCTGATGCGGCATCGACCGACCGGCCATCTGTCGCGTTCGACAATCAGGTGGTCGAAGCGTTCAAGACCATTCCGGAATTGCTGTCGCGCGATGAGAAGCTGATCAGCCGCGGCCGGCTGCTTGATGTGGAGTGTCTGCTCGGACCCACGGTGCAGCCCTTTCATGTGACCATTTGCGGCGGGCAAATCCTCGATATGACTCCCGCACCGGTGCTGATGCGGTCCTGGCGTTTCGCCTATCGCGCGACGCCGGCCGCATATCGCGCCTATTGGCAGGCGATGCCGCCGCCGGGCTGGCACGATCTGCTCGCGCTCACCAAGCGCGGGGAGGCGACGATGGAAGGCGATCTGCATCCCTTCATGTCGCACCTGCAGTACTTCAAGGATCTCCTGGCGTTGCCGCGTCGCAGCGGTTTGGTGGGCGCATCATGAGTGGCTTTGTCGAACCGATCGTTGGACGCTACGTCCATGTCGAGATCGATGGCGAGATCAACCGCATCTATTTCGAGGAAAATGGCACCGGCATTCCCCTGGTCTGCCTGCACACCGCCGGCTCCGACGCGCGGCAGTGGCGCCATTTGCTCATCGACGAAGAGTTCACGAAGCAGTTCCGCATCATCGCGT
The DNA here is from genome assembly GCF_029990105.1 of Bradyrhizobium sp. Arg237L. Classification (NCBI taxonomy): domain Bacteria; kingdom Pseudomonadati; phylum Pseudomonadota; class Alphaproteobacteria; order Hyphomicrobiales; family Nitrobacteraceae; genus Bradyrhizobium; species Bradyrhizobium sp. Arg237L. The sequence continues at coordinate 41,974 of NZ_JAQMIL010000004.1, forward strand.
TCGACATGCCCTGGCACGGCAAGTCGAACCCGCCGGACAGCCGATATGCCAACGAATACAGGCTGACGACGGCGACCTACACGGCCACCATCCGCGCCTTTTGCAACGCCTTGGGGCTCGATCGGCCTGTCGTGATGGGCTGCTCGATCGGGGGACGTATCGTCCTCAATCTTGCGATATCGCATGCCAGCGAGTTTCACGCGCTGATCGGACTCGAGGCCGCCGACTTCCAGCAACCCTGGTACGACACGGCCTGGCTGAACCGGCCCGATGTCCATGGCGGCGAAGTCTGCGCCGCGCTGGTCTCCGGCCTGATCGCGCCGAACGGTCCGCAGGTCGCGCGCGACGAGACCCTTTGGGGCTACAAGCAGGGCGGTCCCGGTATCTTCAAGGGCGATCTCTATTTCTACCGGGTCGACGGCGATCTGCGCGGCCGCGTCGGCCAGATCGATGTGCGCCAGTGCCCGCTCTATCTCTTGACCGGCGAATACGATTTCTCCTGCACGCCGGAGGACACGCTACGTACTGCCGCAAGCATTCCAGGCGCCAAGGCCACGATCATGGAGCGGCTTGGCCATTTCCCGATGAGCGAGAATCCAGCGCAGTTCCGCGCCTATATCGCTCCAGTACTGCAGGACATCCTGAGCAGGCAGAATACTTGAGTTAGGTAGGGAGCGTATTGATGAAGTTGTGTTGGACGATTGTGGCCGTGCTGGCCGCGCAGGTGAGCGTCGCGTCGGCAGCCGATAACGTCATTCGGATCGGCGTGCTCAACGACCAATCCGGTGTGTTCGCCGACAATGGCGGCCGCGGCTCGATCGCCGCGGCGAAGCTCGCGGCGGAGGATTTCGGCAACGAAATTCTCGGCAAGAAGATCGAGATCATCACCGCCGATCACCAGAACAAGCCGGACATTGCCTCTGCCACCGCACGCAAATGGTTCGACAACGAAGGCGTCGATATGATCGCCGATGGCGCCGCATCCTCCGCGGGCTTTGCCATCCTGGAAATCGCGCGGCAGAAGAACAAGATCTTCGTCATCAGTGGGCCCGGCTCGTCCGACTTCACCGGAAAATCCTGCTCGCCGATCAGCTTTCACTTCAACTACGACACCTATGCGCTGTCGAAGCTGACCAGCGATGCGATCACGCGTGCCGGCGGCAAGACCTGGTACTTCGTCACGGCCGACTATGCGTTCGGCCATGCGTTGCAGCGTGACGCCACCAAGTTCATCGAGGCCGCCGGCGGCAAGGTGATCGGTTCGGCCGCACACCCGCTGGGCACCGCGGACTTCGCCTCGTTCCTGCTGCAGGCGCAAGGCTCCAAGGCCGATGTCGTCGGGCTCGCGACCTCGGGCGCGGACGTGCAGACCGCGATCAAGCAGGCCGGCGAGTTCGGCATCGTCGAGGGCGGGCAGAAGCTGGCCGGTCTCCTTGTGTTCATTACCGACGTCAACTCGCTCGGGCTGAAGGCGACGCAAGGCCTGCAGGTGACGACCTCGTTTTACTGGGACCTCAATGAGGAAACCCGCGCCTGGTCGAAGCGCTATGCGGCGTTGATGGACGGCAAGGTCGCGAGCATGGTTCAGGCCGGCGTCTATAGCGGCGTCCACCACTATCTCGCCGCGGTCAAGGCGGCCGGCACGACCGATACGGCCGCCGTTGCCGCCAAGATGCACGAGATGAAGGTCAACGACATGTACAACAAGGATGTCGCGGTCCGCCCTGATGGACGCGTGCTGCACACCATGTATCTGGTGCAGGTGAAGAAGCCGGAAGAATCCAAGTACAAATACGATTATTACAGGATCGTCAGCTCCAGGCCCGGCGAAGAAGTGTTCCGGCCCATGAACGAAGGCGGCTGTCCGCTGGTCAAGTGAAGCTATCGAGACGGGCAGGCGTTCGCATCGGTCGCCGCCCCAAAGTGTAAGGAGAATGCCTGCATGACAGGGACAATCGGTTTCATCGGTCTTGGCGTCATGGGCGAGCCGATCTGCCGCAATCTGGTGCGCAAAAGCGGACGGAAAGTGCTGGCGTTCGACCTTGCGGCGGAGCCGCTGGCGCGGATCGTCGCCGATGGCGCCGCGGCCGCCGGATCGGTTGCTGATGTCGTCAGCGGCAGCGAGGTCACCTTCATCTGCCTGCCGAGCGCAAACCATGTGTCATCGGCCTTCGAGGGCGGCATCGCGCAGTCGATCCGAAGCGGTCAGACCGTGATCGACCTCGGTACCTCCGATGTCGGCATAACCCGCGAGTTTGCGCGGCGGCTGGCGGAAAAGGGCGCGCTGTGGATCGACGCGCCGATCGCGCGCACCCGTCAGGCGGCGCAGGAGGGTACGCTCAGCGTGATGGTCGGCGCGACGGCCGACGCGTTTGCCAAGGTCGAACCGCTGATCCGTCAGTTCGCCACCGACGTCACGCTCTGCGGCGGCACCGGCGCCGGACAAGTGACGAAGATCCTGAACAACATGGTGTTGTTCGAGACAGTCAATGCATTGGCGGAAGCTGTTGCGATTGCGAGCCACAGCGGCGTCGAACCGAAGCTGCTGCTGGAAACCCTGTCCAAGGGCTCGGCGGACAGTTTTGCGCTCCGCAACCACGGCATGAAGGCGATCGTTGCGAAAGAATTCCCGCTGCGCGCGTTCTCGACCGAATATGCACTGAAGGACCTGACCTACGCGCTGGAGCTGGGAGGGCAGGCCGGCCTGAACCTGCGGGGCGCGGCGCTCATGCGCAGCATTTTCGAGGAGACGATCGACAAGGGGATGGGCGATGCGTACTTCCCGGTCATCGCAAAACTGATCGATCCCGCCGGTTTCTCCAGCTAGGACACACCATGCGTTCGCCCGGCGTTGCCGCCGTCGACCGTGCGCTCACCATCCTGGGGGCGTTCGAGGAGAAACCGGAGCCGATGAGTCTCGCCGAGCTCTCCCGGCATACCGGGATGTACAAAAGCACGCTGCTGCGGCTGATGACCTCGCTGCAGGAATTCGGCTATCTCGTGCAGCTCCCCGAGGGCCGCTACCATCTCGGGCCGACGCCGTTCCGATTGGGCGCGATCTATCAGCGCGCCAACAATCTGCATGACCAGGTGATGCCGGTCCTGAGGCAACTGGTGGCCGCGGGCACGGAAAGTCCGTCGTTCCACGTTCGGCATGACGGCAAGCGCCGCCTGTGCGTCTTTCGCATCGATTCCCAGCATTCGACGCTCGACCGCGTCGAGGCCGGCATGCTGCTGCCGCTCGACCGCGGCGCCGCGGGACGAGTCATCCTGGCGTTCGATGGCGAGAACGGCGAGGCCTATGATCGTATCAGGAGGGGCGCGATTGCGGTTTCGTTCGGCGAGCGCGACCCGGACTGTGCCGGCATTGCCTGTCCGGTGTTCGGACCGAACGGGAAGCTCGTCGGCGCGCTGTCGCTGTCCGGCCCCAAGCCGCGCTTCACCAAGGACAGCATCAAGACGATGTCATCGCTGCTGTCGCAAGCGGCGGCACGGCTGACGCGGTCGCTCGGCGGACCGACTGAACTCCTGGATCGCGTTGCTCCGCCGCTCGAGGGGACGGCGCGCTCGCCGCGGCGGGCAAGGAAATAGCGCGGAGCGTTCGCTACTGCTTCTGCAGAAGTTTCAAGCGGCAGCGCAGCGCTTCCCTGATATGGGCGCGCGCCAATTTCTCCGCCTTGTCGCCGTCGCGGGCGGCAATCGCGCTGATGATGGCCCGATGTTCCCTACGGCTGGTCGAGGGGCGGCCGGTCACGGAGAAGGTGGTGGGGCCGAGCAGCGCAATCCAGTCCTGCAGCTCCCTGGAGGCACCATCGAGATAGCGATTGCGGGCAGCACGGCAGATCGCTTCATGGAAGGCGCGGTTGAGCTCTGCCATCTCCGTGGGATCGTCGGGGTGTTCCGCAAAGGCCTGCTCGATATCCGTCAGGGCATCGATCTCGGGCCGTGAGGCGTGTTCGGCGGCAAGCCGGGCGGCCGCGCCTTCCAGGATCTCGCGCATGGTATAGAGCTCGAGCACTTCGCCGACATCGAGGCTGCGGACGATCAGCCCGCGGCCGCCCGCCGGCGCCACGAAGCCGCGCTCCGCAAGCCGGCCCAGCGCCTCGCGCACCGGGGTGCGGCTGACCTTCAGCCGCTGCGCAACTTCCTCTTCCCGCAGCCGGTCTCCGGCCCGATAGGCTCCCGCCTTCAGCGCCTCGCACAATGAGCGGAACACGGCTTCCCCGAGCTGAACGCCGGAGCCGCGCGAAATCGATCCGATCGCCTTGTTCGGCCGCTTTGCCATCCTGCCTCCGGTCGCAGGCGCATTAATCCCATGCAAAGACGGCGCTTGCGGCGCTTATGTATATCTTTGTATACAAAAAGGACAATGGTGCAGGCATCCCGGAAAACGCCGAAAATGGCCTTTCTCGGTTGGGCAGAGGAATGAACAGCAAATACGACGTGCTGGTAATCGGTGGCGGCAATGCGGCCCTGTGCGCGGCGATCAGTGCGCGGCGTGCCGGCGCCTCCGTGCTGGTGCTCGAGGGGGCGCCAAAATTCTACCGCGGCGGCAATACGCGCCACACACGCAACATGCGCTGCGCCCATGACGCGGCGACCGAGATCCTTACCGGCCCCTATACCGAGGAGGAGTTCTGGAAAGACCTGCTGCTCGTGACCGGCGGCCAGACCGACGAGGAACTTGCCAGGTTCATGATCCACGAGTCCAAGGACATCCTGAACTGGATCGTGGAACAGGGCGTACGCTGGCAGCCCTCGCTCGGCGGCACGCTCAGCCTCGGCCGCACCAATTCATTCTTCCTCGGCGGCGGCCGCGCGATGCTGAACGCGCTCTATCTTACGGCGGAACGGCTCGGCGTCGAGATCCGCTACGACGCCGAAGTCGTCGATCTCAGGATCGAAGACGGCATGTTCCTCTCGGCCGAGCTGAAGCAGCCGATCGACGGCGCGACCGAGGTGCGCGCCGCGGCGCTGGTTGCGGCCGCCGGCGGCTTCGAAGCGAATATCGAATGGCTGAAGGAATATTGGGGCGAGGCCGCCGACAATTTCCTGATTCGCGGCACGCCCTATAATCGCGGCTCGATCCTGAAGATGCTGCTGGCCAAAGGCGTGCAGGAGGTCGGCGATCCCACCCAGTGCCACGCCGTGGCGATCGACGCCCGCGCGCCGAAATTCGACGGCGGCATCATCACACGACATGACTCCGTCGTGTTCGGCATTGTCGTCAACAAGCATGCGGAGCGCTTCTACGACGAGGGCGAGGACATCTGGCCGAAGCGCTATGCGATCTGGGGCCGGCTGGTCGCCGCGCAGCCCGACCAGATCGCCCATATCATTTTCGATTCAACCGTCGTGACCAGCTTCATGCCGACGCTGTTCCCGCCGATCGCCGGCGCCACGATCGCTGAGCTTGCCGGCAAGCTCGAGCTTGATCCAACGGCGCTGGAAAAGACCATCACCGAGTTCAATGCCGCGGTGCGGCCCGGCACCTTCGATCACACCATCCTCGATGATTGCCGCACCGAAGGCATCACGCCGCCGAAGACGCATTGGGCGCGCCGGATCGAGACGCCGCCCTATCTCGCCTATCCGGTGCGGCCCGGCATCACCTTCACCTATCTCGGCACGCGCGTGAACAGGCAGGCGCGGATGCTGATGAAGGATGGAAAACCTTCCGCCAACATGTTCGCGGCCGGCGAGATCATGGCCGGCAATGTGCTGGGACGCGGCTATGCCGCCGGCATCGGCATGACCATCGGCAGCGTGTTCGGCCGGATCGCAGGACAGGAAGCGGCAAAGAATGCACGGAACTAGGACATTGCAGGAAGCCGATCGTCTGATGACGGTCTGCAATTCGTGTCGCTATTGCGAGGGATTGTGCGCGGTATTCCCCGCGATGGAGATGCGCCGCTCGTTCTCCGACGGCGACCTCAACTATCTCGCCAATCTCTGCCATGCCTGCGGCGCCTGCTACGTCGACTGCCAGTTCTCGCCGCCGCACGAATTCAACGTCAATGTGCCGAAGACGCTGGCGGTGGCGCGCGCCGAATCCTATGCCGCCTACGCCTGGCCGCGCGCGCTGTCCGGTATGTTCGCACGCAACGGGCTCGTCATCAGCCTGATTGCCGCGTTCAGCATGGCCGCTTTCATTCTCGGCTTTGCCGCGTTCAACGATCCGACGCTGCTCTTCGGCGTCCACACCGGCCCCGGCGCCTTCTACAGACTGATGCCGCACAATGCGATGGCGGCACTGTTCGGTGCGGCCTTCCTCTATGCCATCCTGGCCCTCATCATGAGCTTGCGCGCGTTCTGGCGCGACATTGGCGAGCCGATCAGTGGCCGCGCCGATGGCGGCTCGATCTTCCAGGCGATCCGCGATGCCGGCGAGCTGCGCTATCTCCATGGCGGCGGGGTCGGCTGCTACAATGAGGACGATCGGCCGACCGACCGGCGCAAGCTCTATCATCACCTCACTTTCTACGGCTTTCTGCTGTGCTTTGCGGCGACGTCGGTTGCCACGCTCTATCACTATCTCCTGGGACGCGAGGCGCCCTATCCGTGGTGGGACCTGCCGGTCGTGCTTGGCTCGCTCGGCGGCATCGGTCTGATCGTCGGACCGATCGGGCTGCTTCTTGCGAAGGCCCAGCGCGATCCCGCGCTGCTCGATGATACCAGCTATGGCATGGATGTCGGTTTCATCGCCATGCTGTTCCTGACGGGCATCACCGGAATGGCGCTCCTGCTGTTGCGTGCGACGCCCGCCATGGGACCGCTGCTCGCGCTGCACCTCGGCGCCGTGTTCGCGCTGTTCATCACCATGCCCTATGGCAAGTTCGTCCACGGCATCTACCGCTTTGCCGCGCTGGTGCGTTACGCGCAGGAGCGACGCCACGGCTTGAATGGTTAGGCGGGTTTCTATCCGGTCGCGCGGGGCAGGCTCCCGTTCGCGGCAATCTCAGCCGACATCTGCTCGATGGTTTTGCGCTGCTCCATCGCAGCCCGCCGGATCAGTGCAAAAGCGGCAGGTTCGGCGACGGAGTGCGTGTGCATCACCTGGAGGACCGCAGCCAATACGACGCGGCGCGAGCGCAGACGTTCGTCCAGCTTGAGGACTTGCTGCTTCAGCTCGTTGGTGCGCTCGGCCCGCTCGAACGCCATCACCAGCGCCGCATAGATGCCTGCGGAGCGCAGCGGCTTGACCAGAAACGACGCCGGATCGAGTTCCAGCACCAGCTTGAGCCGGCTTGGTGTCTCCGTGCCGAGCAGGGCGATGACGGGACATTGTCCAAGTAAAGCCCGCTGTGCCGGCGAGGTGAGCGGCAGGAATTCATCGTCGATCAGCGTTACATCCGGATGGCACGCGAGAGCGCCTCCTTGCTCCCATATGAGGACGTCGATGCCCAGACGTTCGAACTGGCGCCTGACGATCGAGAGGTCACGCTCGTCCCTGATGGCGACGAGGGCCTTGCGTCCGCGGAGGGAAAATGAAGATGGTTTGCTCATTTCACGACCCGCAAGTGGAGTGCACTCGGCGACGATCCGTCCCTTGACCTTTCGCGCACGGGGCCAACGGCGACGTCGAGCTGCGTCAAATAGGGATCCGGCTTAACCGGCGCGTCAGATTCCCAGAAGATCTCAAACTGTCCCTGCGCATTCGAGACGGCCAGGCGTGGCGTAAGGACGCAATGGTTATTGGCACCATCGATCCAGACCGGTCCCTGCGGCGAATTGTAGCGATAGCCGGCGGCCGCGCGCCGCACCTCAGCAATGTTGGACGTCCCGGCTCGATGCAGCGCACGTGCCAAGAGATACACCGCGACATAGGCGGATTGTCCATCGACGGAAGGGCTGCTCGCCGCGCCATGACGCGCCTTCCAGCGCTGCACGAAAGCAAGGTTCTCGGGCAGGCGGATGCTCTCGAAATAGGCTGACGATGTGATGCATCCGGCGGATGCGGGTCCGACGATCTTGAGCTCCGGTTCGCAGAGGCTGCAACTCAGCATCGGAATGTCGAGACCTGCAGCCGTGGTGGCGGCATGAAAGGCGCGGATGAAATCGTAGCTCGAACTGCCGACGAGCGTATTGAAGACGACGGGCGGCTTGCGGCGGACGATTTCGTCGACGATGTGCCCGACTGCGCTTTCGCCCAGCTCGAGCAGCCGTTCGGCAAGGATGCTTCCCTGCGCCGCCGTCACCAGCTCGCGGGTGACGCGATTGGTCTCCCACGTCCAGACATAGTTGGATCCGACGCAGAAGATGTGCCGTGACAAATTGTCGAGCACGTACCGCACGAGCGGCAGGACATTATGATTGGGCGACGCGCCGACGTAGATGACATTGTCTGAACATTCGAACCCTTCGTAACGCGCGGGATACCAGAGCAGGCGATCGGTGCGCTCGACGATCGGCAGCACTTGCTTGCGCGAGGCGGATGTGTAGCAGCCGATGATATGCTCGACCCCGGCGTTGCGAATGAGGTCATCGCAAACAGTGTGGTATTCCGAAATGACTCCGCGGGGATCGCGGACATGCGCAGTGAGCGAGAAATCAAAGTCAGGGTGATCGTTGATCTCGTCGACCGCCATCAGGGCGCTCTTCAATATCTCGCGCCCCATGGCCTGATAGGGCCCGGACTGCGAACATATGATGCCAACTGGAACCGACGGCTTTGTCATTGACGGCTTTCGAAGGGGCGGAGCCTTGAGGAAATCATCATCGCCGATACCGGTGCAAGAGGTCTTGCCGATTTGCTGCGCATGACGCTTGCGAAATTTGTGCAACCTCCCTCGTTGACAATGCGCTAGGCACGAACCTAGACTTTTTGACTACCGGGCTTACTGTCGAACCTTAATCTGCTTCGGTCAGGCCGATGACGTCCTGATCCCTGCAGCGACTGCTCCGTTCGATCTTGAGCCCATGCGATAGACCATAGCAGCGGCATTTGAGCCATTCGTCACCTCATTCCGGAGGGGCGGGTGGCTTTTTTCTTTTGCCACACAAGAAACTGGCGAAACATGCGTGTCGCCAGGCCGATGGCGCGTGCGCGAGGATCGGCCTGATGCGCCTGGGAAGCGACAAGCGGGGAACGAACGGCGATGCCGACGACAGATATTGGTTATCTCGGGCTGGTTGAGGTTGGGCAGCAGATACAGGCGAAGAAGCTGTCGCCCGTCGAAGTGACGAAGGCGATGCTTGAACGGATTGAGCGGCTCGATTCGAAGCTCAAGAGTTACGCCTATGTCATGGCTGATTCCGCGCTTGCGGAAGCGGCCGTTGCGGAAGAGGAAATCGCGTCTGGAAAGCTGAAGGGGCCGTTGCACGGCGTGCCGGTTGCGATCAAGGACCTTTGCTGGGTCAAGGGTGCGCCGGCCGCGCACGGCATGACCATCCACAGCGACTTCCGTCCGAATGAGGATGCCACGGTCGTCGCACGGCTGAAGGACGCGGGCGCGATCATCCTCGGCAAGCTGCAGCAGACCGAAGGTGCTTACGCCGATCATCATCCGAAGATCGACCCGCCGAAAAATCCGTGGAATGCGGATTTGTGGTCGGGCGCGTCGTCGAGCGGGTCGGGTTCCGCCACCGCGGCCGGCCTCTGCTTCGGCTCACTCGGCACCGATACCGGCGGATCGATCCGCTTTCCTTCCGCAGCCAACGGCATCACGGGGCTGAAGCCGACCTGGGGGCGGGTCAGTCGCTATGGCGCGTTCGAACTCGCGGCGACGCTGGATCATATCGGGCCGATGACGCGCAGCGCGGTCGATTGCGGCGCCATGCTCGGTGCGATCGCGGGCGAGGACGCCAAGGACACCACCGCTGTGCCGCTGGCTGTGCCGGATTATCTTGCAGGACTGTCCGGTAGTCTGCGGGGCGTTGTGATTGGTGTCGATCGACGCTGGACCAGCGAAGGCACCGATGAGGCCGCAAGCAAGGTCCTCAGTGAAGGTTTGCGCGTCGCGGCGGACCTCGGCGCAGAGATCAGCGAGATCACCTTTCCGGATGCCAAGGCCATTGTCGACGACTGGTTTCCGCTTTGCGGCATCGAGGCGGCGGTCGCGCATGAGGGAACCTATCCCTCGCGCAAGGACGAATATGGCCCATCCCTCGCTGGACTGCTCGATCTTGGCCTGCAACAGTCCGGCACCGACTATCAGAAGATCGTGCTGCGGCGCGAAGCGTTTCGCGGCGCGGTACGGCGGCTGTTTGAGACGGTCGATCTCATCGCTGTGCCGGCCCAGGCCTTTGCCGCACCCACGCTAGCCAAGATGGCGACGCTCGGCGAAGACGCTTCCCTGATTGCCGGATTGTTGCGCTTCACCTGTCCGTTCGACATGACCGGAAGCCCGACCATTACCCTTCCGGGCGGCTTCGCCCCGAACGGCGGCCCGGTCGCCTTCCAGTTTGTCGGCCGCCACTTCGACGAAGCGGGTCTCGTCCACGCGGGTGACGCGTTCCAGCGTGTCACCGACTGGCACAAGCGCCATCCCGCTCTCTGATCCAAGGAGCCGTTCGCATGAAAGCAGAAGACTGGTTGCAGAGTTCCATCATGTCGAAGCGCGCCGTCGCCAAGGGGGCAGCCGGCATGAAGCGCAGCCTGACGATCGAGCAGCAGGGGGCCTTCCACTACGTCTACGGACCTTATGCGAAGCCGACGCTGTCGATCGATCCGGGAGAGATCGTTGTCGTCGAGACCGAGGACGCCTTTGGCGGCGTACTCACGAGCGAGAGCGACAGTCCCACAGCGAAACTGAACTTTCCGTATCTCAACCCGCAATGTGGACCGATTGCGGTCAAGGGCGCCAAGAAGGGCGATTGTCTCGCCGTCTATATCCACGACGTCGAGACGCGCGGCGAGCAGCCCGCCGGAACGACCTGTATCATCCCCGAGTTCGGCGGCCTTGTTGGGACGAGCTCGACGGCGATGCTCAATCCGCCGCTGCCTGAGCGCGTCCGCAAGCTGCATGTCGACAGGAACGGCGTTCGCTGGAACGACAAGATCACGCTGCCCTACGAGCCGTTCATCGGCACGATTGGTGTGTCGCCCGAGATCGAGGCGATCTCCTCGCTGCAGCCGGACTATCACGGTGGCAACATGGACCTGCCCGATGTCGCGCCCGGAGCCATTCTCTATTTGCCCGTGCATGCCGAGGGTGGGCTTCTTTACGTCGGCGACTGCCACGCAACACAGGGCGATGGCGAACTCTCCGGTGTCGCGCTCGAGCAGCGTGCGACGGTCACGCTACAGATCGATCTGATCAAGAACTGGAGCTTTGCCTGGCCGCGCCTGGAGACACGCGACTTCATCATGACGATCGGCAGCGCACGCCCGCTCGAGGATGCGGCCCGCATCGCCTATCGCGAACTCACGCGATGGATGAGCGCCGACTACGGCTTTGACGAGATCGATGCGTACATGCTGCTCAGCCAGGCCGGGCGCATGCGGCTCGGCAACATGGTCGACCCGAAATACACGATGGGTGCATCGATCCTGAAAACCTACCTCAAGGCGTGAACCTCAGCGGCTTTTCAACAAGGGGACATTTCAATGAATTCCGGACATCTGCTCAGGACTGCCTTTCTTGGCGTCGTGCTGGGGACGGCGGCGTTCGGCGCCGCGCAGGCAGCCGAGCCGCCATTGAAGGTCGGTCTGCTCGAAGACGTCTCCGGCGATCTGGCGTTCATGGGCATGCCGAAACTGCACGGCTCGCAGCTTGCGGTCGAGGAGATCAACAAGAGTGGCGGCATCCTCGGGCGGCAGATCGAGCTCATCCATCTCGACCCGCAGGGCGATAACGCCCGCTATCAGGAGTTTGCGCGACGGCTGCTCAGCCGCGACAAGGTCGACGTGCTGATCGGAGGCATCACGTCCGCTTCGCGCGAGGCCGTTCGGCCGATCATCGATCGGACGACCACGCCGTACTTCTACACCAACCAGTACGAAGGCGGCGTGTGCGACGCCAGCATGATCAGCATGGGGGCGGTACCCGAGCAGCAGTTCTCGACGCTGATCCCCTGGATGGTCGAGAAGTTCGGCAAGAAGGTCTACGTCATCGCCGCCGACTACAATTTCGGACAGATTTCGGCGGAGTGGAACCGCAAGATCATGAAGGATCTTGGCGGCGAGGTCGTCGGAGAGGAATTCATCCCGCTCGGCGTTTCACAGTTCGCGCAGACGATCCAGAACATCCAGAAAGCGAAACCGGATTGGCTTCTGACGATCAATGTCGGCGCCGCCCAGGACTCGTTCTTCGAGCAGGCCGCCGCGGCGAAGCTCAACCTGCCGATGGGCTCGTCGATCAAGGTCATGCTCGGCTTCGAGCATAAGCGGTTCAAGCCGCCGGCGCTCAACAACATGCATGCGACCGCGAACTGGTTCGAGGAGATCGATACGCCCGAAGCCAACGACTTCAAGAAGCGCTGGCATGCGAAGTTCCCCGACGAGCTCTACATCAACGACATGGGCTACAATGCCTATAACGCGCTCTACATGTACAAGACGTTGGTCGAGAAGGCGAAATCGACCAAGCTCGAGGACATGCGCAAGGTGATCGCGACCGGCGATGCCTGCATCGAGGCGCCCGAAGGCAAGGTCTGCATCGACCCGAAGAGCCAGCACACGTCTCACCGCATGCGCCTGATCTCCGTCGGTCCTCAACACGAAGTGACGGTCGAGAAGGACTACGGAACCATCAAGCCGTATTGGCTTGGTGACATCGGCTGCGATCTCACCAAGAAAAATGACAAGGACCAGTACACGCCGAGCCATTTGCCCAACAAGTCGTGACGCCACTCATCGGATCATGACTTTGGATTGCACGGGCGTCGCATCGCTGCGGCGCCTATAATGAAGGAGCAGGAGACCGATGATGTCGGCTGAACTCTTCTCGGTATTCTACCAATTCGCCGACGTCTTTGCGTTTCTGATCCTCTCGGCCGCAGGCCTCGCCATCGTGTTCGGCATGATGGGCGTCATCAACATGGCGCATGGCGAGTTCATCATGTGCGGCGCCTATGTGACGGTCGGGCTTGTGAAGCTCGGTGTACCGCTTGCCCTGGCTCAGGTGCTTGCCGCGGTGACGGCTGGATTGATCGGCGTTGCCGTCGAATACCTCATTGTTCGTCGGCTGTATAAGAGGCCGCTCGACTCCTTGCTCGCCACCTGGGGGCTCAGCCTGATCGTGACGCAATCGATGCTCCTGATCGTGGGATCATCGATAACGGGGATTGGCACGCCGGAGGGCAGCTTTGCGATCGGCGGCTACACATTCTCGACCTATCGCCTGGTGCTGTTCGCCTGCGCGGTCGCCGTGCTGATCGGTCTCTACGTGATCTTCATGAAGACGCGGTTCGGCGTGATGGCGCGCGCGACCATGCAGAATGCCGCGATGGCAAAGGCGTTGGGTGCGCGCACGGGGCGGATCTACGCAATCAGTTTCGGCATCGGCGCCGGGCTCGCAGGTCTTTGTGGCGCGCTTTACGCGCCGACGATGACGTTGATTCCGACGATGGGTGCGACATTCGTGGTGGAGAGTTTTGTCACCGTCGTGGTCGGCGGGGCAAATGTCCTGCTTGGTACCGCGCCGGCCGCGGTGTTCCTGGCGATGATTCGAATGGCCCTGAATGCAAGCTATGGGCAGATCATCGGCCAGATCGGCATGTTGTTTGCAGTGATCCTGATCATCCGTGTCTTGCCCGAAGGCCTTTCCAGCGTGCTGGTCCGTCGCGGGCGCTAAGCGGGGGTGTGATGTTCAAACTGCTTGATGGTCCGCAGACCTTGGGACGTGGACGGACGTTCTGGTCCTGCTTTCTCGCCGTGCTGGCCGCCGCGCTGATCTATCCGGTCTTTGCGGACTCCTACGATGTCGGCAACTTCTCCTACTTCCTGATTTGGGTTTTCATGGCGCTCGGCCTCTGCCTGATGTGGGGCTATGGCGGCATGCTGTCGTTCGGCCAGACGTTCTTCTTCGGCATCTCCGGTTATGCCTACGGCGTGCTGGCCATCAACATGGGCGGAGGTTCGACGACGATCGCCGCGCTCGTGCTGTCGGTCATCATCGCGATGATCGCGGCGGGGATCCTCGGTTACTTCATGATCTGGGGCGGCATCAGTGGCATCTTCTTCGGCATCGTGACGCTGTCGGCGACGCTGGTGCTGGCGTTCTTCCTTGGACAGACGGCCGGACCGGAATGGCACATCGGCACTGCGCGGCTGAACGGTTTCAACGGCATGAAGGGCATGGATCCGCTCACCGTCGGCGATTTCTACATCGAGGGGTCCGCGCTCTACTACGTCATGGTCGCGCTCATCGTGATCGTCTACATCGCGCTGCGCATGCTGGTGAACTCGCGCATCGGCAACGTGATCGTTGCGACGCGCGAGAACCCGCAGCGCGCCGAGATGCTCGGCTACGACGTCCGCAAGTATCAATTGCTCACGTTCATCATCGGAAGCGGGCTCGCGGGCCTCAGCGGCGCGCTGTATACGTCGTGGGGGCAATTCATCACCCCGTCGAGCATCGGGCTGCCGGCCGCCGCGATGCCGATCGTATGGGTGGCTTTCTCCGGGCGAAGCGATCTGACAGCGACGCTGGTTGGCTCGTTCCTGCTGCTGTTCGGGTTCCAGACCATCACCGTCTATAGCCAGCAGGCCGCGCTCGTGCTGATGGGTACGCTGCTGCTCGCCACCGTGATGTTGGCGCCGCAGGGTTTTGTGCTCGGCGTTGGCAAGCTTGTGGTTGACCGATGGACTAGGCGCCGGCGGCGTGACGCGAATTCCACTCTGGCGGACACCGGCCGCCTGCAATCGGACGAGGCCTGACATGGCGCTTGTCGATGTGAAGGGCGTGACAAAACGTTTTGGCGGATTGACGGCAGTCTCCGACGTCGATCTGACTGTCAATGTCGGGGAGGTTCACTGCCTGATCGGCCCCAACGGGGCCGGCAAGAGCACGCTGTTCAAGCTGATCGTCGGCCTCTATCCGCCGACCAAGGGCCATATCTTCTTCGACTCCATCGATATCACCGAAGAGCGGCCCTTTGCGCGTGTGCAGCGGGGCATGAGCATCAAGATGCAGGCGCCGAGCGTGTTCAAGGAGCTGCCGGTCCGGCAGAATATCCAGATCGCCCTGCAGGGGCGTTTCTCGGGCGCGGAGCGCGACGTCGAGGAGGAGCGGCTGCTTACGCTGCTCGATCTGGCGTCGGAGAGCAGCAAATTGGCCGGAGCACTTTCGCATGGCCAGCAGCAATGGCTCGAGATCGGCATGGCGCTGGCGCTGCAGCCGCAGCTATTGCTGCTGGACGAGCCGACGGCCGGCATGTCGCCGGAGGAGACGTTCAAGACCGGCGAACTCATCAAGTCGTTCAATGCCGAGGGCATGACGGTGCTCGTCGTCGAGCACGATATGGCGTTTGTGCGCCAGATTGCGCAACGCGTGACTGTGCTGCATCTTGGCAAGATCTTTGCGCGAGGCAGTCTGGAGACCATCATTCAGGACGAGAAGGTCGCCGAAATCTACCTTGGGAAGACGCATGCCCACTGATCGGATTCTGGAGGTATCGGAACTCTGGGCGGGCTACGGCGCCACGCCGATCCTGCAGGGCGTGAGCATGTCGGTATCCCGCGGCGAGATCGTCGGCGTGATCGGCCGGAACGGCGTCGGCAAGTCGACGCTGATGCGATGCCTGATCGGGCTGCTGGAGACGTGGCGCGGCACGATCACTTTCTTGGACCAGGATGTAACCCAGTTGCAGGCGGACGCCCGGGCGCGCGCCGGCTTCGGCTACATCCCGCAGGGACGGGATGTGTTTCCACAGATGAGCGTCGAGGAAAACCTGCAGGTCGGCGAGCTGATTGGCGGACCGGAGGGCAAGAAGCTGCCGGAGCTCGTCTACGAGTATTTTCCGCGATTGAAGGAACGACGGCGGCAGGTTGCCGGCACCATGTCGGGAGGCGAGCAACAGCAACTCGCGATCGGCCGGGCTCTGATCGGAAACCCGACCTTGATGATCCTCGATGAGCCGTCCGAGGGCATTCAGCCGTCGATCGTGCAGCACATTTGCGATGCGCTGAAATCGTTCCGGGCTGAGCTGGGCACGACGATCGTTTTCGTCGAGCAGAACCTCGACACGATCCTGGAGATCGCCGAGCGATGCTACATCATGGAAAAAGGCAAGATCACGCGATCACTGATCGGCGGGGACGTCAACGCCGACAATGTCCGCGGGCAACTGTTGTTGTGAGGCTGATCCGCCGTTTTTGAGAACGCGTCTTGTTCATCAGCGTGCCATTTGAAGTCAAAAATGACCAGGGAGGGAGACGAACATGGACTTAGGACTCAAAGGAGCCAACGTTCTCGTCACGGGCAGCACCAAGGGCATCGGCAGGGCGATCGCCGAGACCTTCGCCACTGAGGGCGCCAATGTCGGAATTTGCGCGCGCAATCAGGCGGACGTGGACAGCACCGTCGCCGCCCTCAAGGCAAAGGGCGTCGCGGCGTTTGGCGGTTCGGTCGATGTATCCAATGGTGCGGCGCTCAAGGCCTGGGTGAGCGACATGGCATCGAAGCTCGGCGGCGTCGATGTCGTCGTCGCCAATGTCAGCGCCCTCTCGATAGGGCAGGACGAGGAAAGCTGGGAGAAGGAATTCTCCACCGACATGATGGGAACGGTCCGCCTGGTGAACGCCGCGATGCCATATCTGGAAAAGAGCGGCGCTCCTGCGATCGTGACGATCGCCAGCGTGTCGGGACGCGAGGTCGACTTTGCGAGCGGCCCCTACGGCACCTTCAAGGCGGCGATCATCCACTATACGCAGGGCCTGGCCTACCAGCTCGCCGCGAAGGGCATACGGGCCAACTCCGTGTCTCCGGGCAACACCTATTTCGAGGGCGGTGTCTGGAACATGATCAAGGACAGCAATCCCGAACTGTACAAGACCGCGCTGGCGCTCAATCCGACGGGACGGATGGGCACGCCGCAGGAGATGGCGAATGCCGTCGTGTTTCTTGCGAGCCGGGCCGCCAGCTTCATCACGGGAACGAACCTTGTCGTGGACGGTGCCTTGACGCGAGGCGTCCAGTTCTAGAGCATTTTCGGTTCTGATTGAATCAGAACCGAAGCTCTAGATTCTTGTTTTGACGCGTTTTCTTCACGCGAACCGGTATCCACTTCGCTCGAAAACGCTCTAAGGCGCATTCCCGATGGCAACAGGAACTCGATATGTCCGCGGATCAACTGCACTACAAGTCCATAACTGAACTGTCCGAACTGTTTCGCCGTAAGGAGCTGCGGCCTTCGGAGGTCACCGAAGCAACGTTGAACCGTATCGACAAGCTCGATGGAGGCTTGCACGGATATGCCATCGTCCTCGCGGAACGGGCCATGGCGCAGGCAAGGAAGCATGACAGCGAGATCGTCAAGGGCATTTGGCGCGGCCCCCTTCATGGCGTTCCGATCGGTCTGAAGGATCTGTGCTACACGACATTCGCACCGACGGCGGGCGGCACGAAGATTCATGCGAACTTCGTGCCGTCGTTCAATGCGACCATCGTTGATCGGCTCGAGCGCGCCGGCGCGGTCACGCTCGGAAAGCTCAAGATGACGGAAGGCGCCTATACCAGCCATCATCCTGATGATCAGGCCCCGCTCAATCCCTGGAATGCGGATTATTGGGTCGGCTCTTCGTCGACTGGATCGGGCGTCGCCACCTCCGCCGGTCTCTGCTACGGATCGATCGGAAGCGACACGGGCGGTTCGATCAGGTTTCCATCGGCGACCTGCGGGCTGACCGGAATCAAGCCGACATGGGGCCGGGTGAGCCGCTATGGCATTTTCCCGCTGGCGGACTCGCTCGATCATATCGGGCCGATGTGCCGAAGTGCTGCGGACGCCGCAGCGATGCTGGGCGTCATCGCAGGCGCGGATGCCAACGATCCGACGGCTTTGCAGGCTCCCGTTCCGAATTATCTGGCTCGGATTGGCGATGGCGTACGCGGCCTCAGGATTGGGGTGGATCGCAAATACACGCAGGAAGGAATCGACCCGCAGGTCGTAGCAGCCTTGCTGGAGGCCGAGCGCACGCTGGTGGATCTCGGTGCCGAAATCCGTGAGGTTCGATTTCCCTCCTACGAGAAGCTCGTGAGCCTGTGGATTCCGATGTGCTCGGTCGAGACGGCCGAAGCGCACCTCAAGACCTATCCGTCGCGCAAGTCGGAATACGGTCCGGACCTTGCGCAGTTGATCGAGCAGGGCAGGTCGGTCAGCGGTATCGAAATCGCCGCCATTCATCATGAGCGCCTCAAGTTCTGCGGCAGCCTCGCAGCATTGTTTGGGGATATCGACCTTTTGCTCATTCCGACGATGCCGGTGCCGATTCCGACGCTTGCGAAGATGAGTGAATATGGCGCTGATCCGAATGTGTTGTTGAGCATCCTGCGCTTCACCGCGGTGTTCGACTTCAGCGGAAGTCCGACCATTACGCTCCCCATGGGGGTTGCGTCAGATCGGATGCCGTTGAGCATGCAACTGGTCGGCCCGCATCTATCTGAGGGTGTGCTTGCTCGCGCAGCTCACGCGTTCCAGTCGACGACGGACTGGCATACCCTGCGGCCGCCGATTGGATGACCCTGGCCGGGACCGGCCTATTGCGTGAAGAAGAGCACGGCGGCGATAGCGCCCGACAGCGCAATCGCCGCGATCGTCGCGGTGGTCGACAGGACACCCATCGCTCGCATCGCGCCGGCGAAGATCATGATCAGAGGCGTCGCGGTGAGGAGGCCGACCTGCGCGTCGCTCATGGTTCCAACTCCGATTCGTAGATCTCTTTGTTTGAGCATGATCTCCGCGCAAACGCTTCGCGTTTGTCGCGAGGGAAAACCGGTTTCCACTTTTCCGGATCATGCTCTGACGCCGTCCGCCTTAGCGCGACCGTGCTGACCCGGACCCTACGCGGCGGGCTGCCCCCGTCTTTGTCCGGGGACAAAGATCGCGGCTCTCATCGCCGGTAGCGATCCGGGCGACGACCCCGCCCGGAGGATCCATGTCGGCTCAAGATTGCGAAGTGCAGGAAAGCGGCCTGCTGGCTGAACTCCCCGGCGACCCCATGATCTGGGTCCTGATCTTCAGCGAATTCGCCGTCTTTGGTCTGCTGCTGGGCGCGTTCGCGGTCGCCCGCGCCGTCAACCCCGCCGTCTTCGCCTCCGGCCAGGCCGTCCTGGATCCCGGCCTCGCGGCCCTCAACACCTTGGTGTTGGTGACCAGCGGGTGGGCCGCGGCACGTGGAGCCGCGGCCGCTCGCGCGCGTGCAGCGGCGGCCTGCCGTCGCTGGCTGGGGCTTGCGATCGCGCTCGGATGCGCGTTCGTCGCGATCAAGCTTCTCGAATACGATAGCGAAATCGCGACCGGTGTCGGACTGGAGACCAGCACGTTCTTCACGCTGTACTTCCTCCTGACCGGCTTCCATCTGCTGCATGTCGTGCTCGGCATGGTGATACTGGCGGTGGTTCAGCGCGGTGCGGAACCTGGCGCGGTCGAGACCGGAACGTCGTTCTGGCACATGGTCGACCTGGTCTGGATCCTGATGTTTCCGATCATCTACCTGGTGCGCTGAATGATGGCCCGTCATCCGCTCGAAACGACCCTGATCCTCCTGATCGGCCTCGCGATCGCGACGCTGATCGCTTCCCGCAGCGTGCCAGTTGCATGGTTGAGCAATGTCGTCGTGCTCGCCCTCGCGGCGCTGAAGGGGCGATGGATCCTGCTCGACTTCCTCGGACTTCGCGCGGTGCCGGCGATCTGGCGCGGACTGGTCAGCGCCTGGGTGCTCGGCGTGGCATCGTTCGCCTTGGCTGCCTCCATCGCCAGACTGCTGATCTGAGGCGGCGAATGCGACGCTGGTTGCTCCAGCACAAAGAACCGATGGGGCTGCTACGTAGATTGGCGCGGCGCTCGCACTATCAACAAGAACGGGAAAGGATAGGTGATGGCTGAACGCCTCACGAAAACGGCTGCCCGGAACGTCTTCTACGGGGGATCCGCCTTCTTCTTTGCGATCTTCCTCGGCCTGACGGCCCACAGCCACTACTACATGGTGAACACCTCGACGAACGCCTCGACGCTGACGGATTCGGTCGCGCGCGGCAAACATGTCTGGGAAAAGAACTCCTGCATCAACTGCCACACGCTGCTGGGCGAGGGCGCCTATTTCGCGCCGGAAGTCGGCAATGTCTGGGACCGCTGGGGCGGCAAGGAAGATCCGGCCGCTGCAAGGGACATCCTGAAGGCGTGGATGCAGGCGCAGCCGTCCGGCGCGCCGGGCCGGCGACAGATGCCGCAATTCAACCTGACCGATCAGGAACTCAACGATCTCGCCGACTTCCTGCAATGGACCAGCACCATCAAGCGCCAGGACTGGCCGCCCAACAAGGCCGGATGAGCACCGCGTCCCGACAGCCCTTCAACAAGTGAGCTTTTCGATGAAATACCAGACCCAAAAAGTCGCGATGCTGTATTTCTACGGCGCGCTGACGCTTTTCCTCGCGCAGGTCGTCTTCGGCCTGCTCGCCGGCACGATCTACGTCCTGCCGAACACGCTTTCGGTCATCCTGCCCTTCAACATCGTCAGGATGATACACACCAACGCCCTGATCGTGTGGTCGCTGATCGGCTTCATGGGCGCGACCTACTACCTGTTGCCGGAGGAGACCGAGACCGAGCTTTTCAGTCCGCTGCTCGCCAAGATCCAGTTCTGGATGTTCTTCGGCGCGGCGGGCGCCGCGGTCGTCGGCTATCTCTTCCACTATCATGAGGGACGTGAATTCCTCGAGCAGCCCTTCATCATCAAGGTCGGCATCGTCGTCGTCTGCCTGATGTTCCTATTCAACGTGACGATGACCGCGTTGAAGGGGCGCAAGACCACGGTCACGAACATCCTGCTGTTCGGCCTGTGGGGCGTCGCGATCTTCTTCCTGTTCGCGTTCTACAATCCGGCGAACCTCGCGGTCGACAAGATGTACTGGTGGTACATCGTGCATCTGTGGGTCGAGGGCGTCTGGGAGCTGATCATGGCCTCCGTGCTCGCCTTCCTGATGATCAAGCTCAACGGCATCGACCGCGAGGTGGTCGAGAAGTGGCTCTATGTCATCATCGGCCTGGCGCTGTTCTCGGGCATCCTTGGCACCGGCCACCACTTCTACTGGATCGGCGCGCCGGGATACTGGCAGTGGATCGGTTCGCTGTTCTCGACGCTCGAGGTCGCGCCCTTCTTCACCATGGTGATCTTCACCGTGCAGATGACCTGGAAGGCCGGACGCAAGCATCCGAACCGTGCGGCGCTGTTGTGGTCCGTCGGTTGCTCCGTGATGGCGTTCCTCGGCGCTGGCGTGTGGGGCTTCCTGCACACCCTGTCCTCGGTGAACTACTACACGCACGGCACCCAGGTCACCGCCGCGCACGGGCACCTCGCGTTCTTCGGCGCCTATGTGATGCTGAACCTCGCGGTGATGGCTTACGCGATCCCGGAGATCCGCGGACGCGCGCCCTACAACCAGTGGCTCAGCATGGCAAGCTTCTGGATCATGTGCACGGCGATGCTGACGATGACCTTCGCGCTCACCTTCGCCGGCATCATCCAGGTCCATCTGCAGCGCGTGCTCGGCCAGAGCTACATGGAAGTGCAGGACCAGCTCGCAATGTTCTACTGGGTCCGTCTCGGCTCCGGTGTGTTCGTCGCGATCTCCGCGCTGATGTTCGTCTGGGCCGTGCTGGTGCCCGGACGTGAGAAGCACTCCCTGGCCGGCGGAGCGCTGCAGCCCGCCGAGTAGAGCAACGCGGCGGCCGCGCACCTCGCGGCCGCCATTCCCCTGGATGTCCCGGAGAACCATCATGAAATCCGTCCTTCAGGCTGTAGCAAGCTCCGTTTCGGAGATTCCGGCTTATGTGCCGAGTGGAAACGAGTGCGCGCTGTTCGAGCACGCGTGGCGTCACCGCCTGCCGGTGCTGCTGAAAGGCCCAACGGGCTGCGGCAAGACCCGCTTCGTGGCTCACATGGCCGCACGCCTCGGCATCCCCTTGCATACCGTCGCCTGCCACGACGACCTCACCGCGGCCGATCTCACCGGCCGCTATTTGCTCAAGGGCGGCGACACGGTCTGGACGGACGGTCCCCTGACGCGGGCGGTACGCGAAGGCGGCATCTGCTATCTCGACGAGGTGGTGGAAGCCCGCAAGGACGTGACGGTGGTGCTGCATCCATTGACCGACGACCGCCGGCTCCTGCCGCTCGAACGGACCGGCGAGGAGCTCGTCGCGCCGCCGGGCTTCATGCTGGTCGTGTCCTACAATCCCGGCTACCAGAGCCTGTTGAAGGCATTGAAGCCTTCGACGCGGCAACGCTTCGTTGCCATCGAGTTCGACTTTCTGCCGCCGGAGCAGGAGATCGCCGTCGTGTCGGCGGAAAGCGGGCTTCCACCGGATCGCGTGCGCCCGCTGGTTCAGCTTGCCCAACGCCTACGCGCGCTGAAGGGACATGACCTGGAGGAGGGCGTCTCGACGCGCCTCATCGTCTACTGCGCCACCCTCGTCGCGGCCGGTGTTTCCGTCACCGAGGCCGTCCTCGCCGGCATGATCGAGCCGCTGACTGACGATAGCGACGTCAAGGCCGCGCTGGTGGAGGTCACACGGGCCGTGATTGGATAGGTGAGCGCCGATGCTGGATTTTCTCGAGCTGGAGGAGACCGTCGGCCGTGCGTGGCATCGCCTGGTCGGCGCGACTGCGTCCTATCCGGTTCATGCCGAACACGCCGTCGCACTCTCGGAGATGCAGGGACAGATCGCCGTCATGTTCCGCGCGCTCGGCGGCGAGGCGGGCGTTGCGCTCGCCGGCACGGGCGCGCGCAAATCCGGACACCGGCTCGCCTGGAGGCAGAGGATTGGCCTCGGTGATGAATCCCTTGCCCATCCCGGGCGCGACGCGGCGACCGTCTTCCTGCCCGAGCGCATCGCTTTGTTTCCGGATCGCGGCCTGAACGCGGCTCTCTATCGTTGGCTCGCTGCGTGGTTTGCGATCGTGCCGCTGGAGGCGATAGATGAGACCGATCCGCTCCGGCGCGATCTCCTCATCTTGCGTCGCGCCCGCGCCACGGCCGCCATGGTCGCCGCTCGATTTCCGGGACTAGCCGGCTCCTACACGCGACTGGCCGCGGCAGTCGCATCTGGCCGGCCGCAGCGGCCATTGCCTCGCGTGGAGCGCGAGGTCGAACAGATCGTGCTCGCGCTGCTTGGCGCCGCGGCGCCGCCGCAAGGAAAGCTTTGGCTTTCGCTGACCGGCGACAAGGCGCTGCCGGAACGGGCGCCGCCCGGATATCGTCCGGTGCTGCCATGTCCATTGTGGGGCGATTGCTGGACCCGCGACGTCGGGCAGGTATCTCAAGATCAGGACGACGCCTCGCACGACGCCCAGGCGGACGCACCGGACGCGCGAAAGCGCTTTGCGACACGCGAGCGGGAGAACGGAGCCGACAAGAGGGATCCGTTCATCCTCAACCGCTTCGAGAAGATCCTGGCCATGGCGGAGATGGTGAACGTTGATCGCCCCTCCGACGACACCGAGGACGAAAATGCGCGCAAGGCGGCCGACGATCTGGAAGAGCTGTCAATCGGGCGGCGCAGCGGAAAGCCTGCGACGAAGCTGAAGTTCGATCTCGACCTGCCGCCGGAAGCGGTCGACCCCTCGCGGCTCGACGGCGAGCGGCTGTATCCGGAATGGGATTACCGCAGCCGCAATTATCTGCAGGACCACTGCCGCGTGTTGACGGCGCATGCGAGCGAGACCGGCGAAAGCTGGGCGGCCGACCAGGCCACGCGCCGTCGCATCCGCCAGGTGCGGCGCCAGTTCGAGGCGCTGCGGCCCCGCCACGAGCTCGCAAGGGCACAGCCCGACGGGCACGACCTCGACATCGACGCGCTGGTCCGCGCGCGTTGCGATCTCCGCGCCGGCAGCGGCACGCTCGATCGCGTTCATCTCGCGATGCGGCCGCAAGGTTACGATCTGGCGGTGACGCTGCTCGTCGACGTGTCGCTCTCGACCGACGCCTGGGTCGATGGGTACCGCGTCCTGGACGTGGAGAAAGAGGCGTTGCTTGTCCTGGCTCATGGACTGTCGGCCTGCGGTGACCACCACAGCATCCTGACCTTTACCTCGCGCCGCCGGTCATGGGTGCGGCTCGAAACCGTTAAGGCGTTCGGAGAGCCGATGAGCGCGTCCGTGGAGCGGCGCATCGGGGCACTCAAGCCCGGATACTATACCCGCATCGGGGCGGCTGTGCGCCACGCCGCGTCCGAACTCGCAGCGCAGCCGCAGCGGAAGAAATTGCTGATCGTTCTCACCGACGGCAAGCCGAACGACGTCGATCACTATGAGGGGCGCTTCGCCATCGAAGACACCCGCAAGGCCGTACAAGAGGCGCGCCGGCTCGGCGCCGCCGTCTTCGGCGTCACGATCGATGCAACCGCCCAGAGTTATTTTCCAACGCTGTTCGGGCGAAGCGGTTATGCGATCGTCGGCAACATCCGACTCCTGCCGGCCGCGTTGCCGGCGCTCTACCGGCAGCTCACGCAATAGCCAGCTTCTCGGGGCAAATGCAGGGCTATCGCATATAGCTGTTTGATGGCCGTGAACGAGGCGGGCCTCATGGTTCTCCGAGCGATGCGCATCGTCTCGAGACGCGCCGCAAGCGGCGCTCCTCACCATGAGGGTCTAAGATTCCGCCACGAAATCAGACCTCATCCCGAGGAGCCCGCCGAAGGCGGGCGTCTCGAAGGATGGGCCGCGATGGAACCGCCCACCAAGTTCTGTTCCATATGCAATAG
Source organism: Bradyrhizobium sp. Arg237L (assembly GCF_029990105.1). Lineage (NCBI taxonomy): Bacteria > Pseudomonadati > Pseudomonadota > Alphaproteobacteria > Hyphomicrobiales > Nitrobacteraceae > Bradyrhizobium > Bradyrhizobium sp. Arg237L. The sequence goes on from NZ_JAQMIL010000004.1 coordinate 66,841, forward strand.
CACTGCCCGCAAGCGGAGGAAGTGTAGCCAAGCTGCAATCGATCAACCTGATCGGATCATGCTCTCGTTAGTTCAGACCGCGCGACTGTGCGTGGCTACGGATCGTGGAAGATGCGCGTCGAATGCCGAAGCGACGCTGCGGACCAGGAATTCGGCGCCGTTGTTGACCGCGAGGCGGTCATCGAACATCGTCACAGCGCCATCGGCGATGAGGCTATCGATCCGTTGCCGATCGACGATCGCGGAGTTCGGATCGCGGCCGTGCAGCCGCGATACCTTGGGGAGGTCGACGGCAAGATCGCACATGATCCGCTCGATGATGTCGGCGCGGAAGAGATCTTCCTCGGTAAACGCGTAGCCCTTGACCGTGGCGAGCCGGTCCTCGACGATGCGCGCAAGATAGTCGCGTGTCGGCACGGCGTTCTGTACGAATCCTTGAGGCATGCGGCCGATGGCGCTGGCGCCGAGACCAATGAGCGTGTCGGCCGAATCGTCGGTGTAGCCCTGGAAATTCCGCCGCAACCTGCCTTCCCGTCTTGCCACGGCAAGATTGTCGGTGGAAAGGGCGAAGTGATCGAGGCCAATGCGCACGTAGCCTGCATCGAGCAAGGCCCGCGCGATCGTCTCGGACTGAAGATGCCGCTCGATGCTGTCAGGCAGGGATTCTTCGGCAATCTTGCGCTGGTGCTTCTTGAACGACGGAATGTGCGCGTAGCCGAACACCGAGAAGCGATCCGGACGCAGCTCGACACATTTTGCAACCGTGTCCAGGCACGAATCCACCGTCTGCAGGGGAAGGCCATAGAGCAGGTCGAAATTGAGCCTGCCGACGCCGGCCTGGCGCAGCCGCTCGACGCACGCGGCGGTCTGTTGGAAACTCTGGTGCCGATTGATGGCGCGCTGCACGGCCGGATCGAAGCTCTGGACGCCAAGGCTCGCACGGTTGACGCCGCAATAGCCGAGCGCCTCCACCATCGGCTCAGTCATCGTGCGGGGATCGATCTCGACGGCGATCTCGGCTTCCGGCAGCACGAAGAACGAATAGCGCAAGGCGCCGATGAGATCCGCGAACGTCTCCGGCGACATGATCGTCGGCGTGCCGCCACCGAAGTGGATATGGGAGAGCGGCAGTCTCTGGCCAATCGTCTCTGCGACAAGGAGCGCTTCCGTGCGCAGGCCCGCCGCGTAGATCGCGATCGGCTCGTCACGCTTGGTCACGGACGTATGACATCCGCAGTACCAGCACATCGCTCGGCAGAACGGGACGTGGAGGTAGAGCGACGCCGGCTGGCGAATGGGTATCGATTTGAGCCACCGCCGATAGTCGTCCTCGCCGATTTCAGGTGAAAAATTCGGGGCCGTCGGATAGCTGGTGTAGCGTGGGAGCCGGTCCTGCCCGTAGGATTGCGCCAAGTCGGATCGCATCTGCCTTCCTCCTTCGTCTCGGCATGATCTATCGGACCCGTGGGGGAATGACTTTGTTCTGGCTCAACCCGTCCGCTTCTCGTCGAACGTTCATGTTCGCGGCAGCAGCTTCGCCACGTTCCGGGAGATCGCCGCGGCGACCGAGCTGGAACGCTCGGCGACGAGCCTAAAGCCAAGATTGGTCGGCGGAATGCCCACGGCGCATCCGCCGGACTTGGGATCGCGGATGAAGTCGGTCATGTAGGCGCGGTGGACTCCCTCCACGACGCGGACCCCGCAATTCGTGTTGGTGATCCGCTCGCCTCCGTCGTCGAGCGAGGCGCGGACGAAGCAGCTATCCGTCCACTCCCAGACATTGCCGGCCAGGTCGTCCAATCCGTTGCTGTTCGTGCCGAACGCGCCCCCGGGCTGCGCGGCCTTCTCGGCGGGCTTGGAGCGGGCAGATTCGGCTTCATAACGGGCGATCCAGGCCTGCGCCGGATCCGCGGGGTCGACCAGCGGCAACGCTTCGTCGCGGGCCTTCTCGGCGGCCGCGAATGTCCACTCCTCGTCGGTCGGCAGACGGTGGATAACACCGGTCCTGCGCGACAACCATGCAGCATAGGCCGAGGCGTCGTGCCAACTGACGCCGACGACGGGCACGTCCAGGGAGCCGTTGGGGACCGGCACCTTTGGACAGGCTCCGTCGTCGACGCAGCGCACGTACTCGGCGACCGTGACCTGCCGCTTCATGACGATAAGATCAGCAGGCAGGCGGAGTTTGCGCAGGGGCCCTTCGACCGGTCTGTTGTCCTGCGAGAAATCGCCGGCAGCCCGATAGCTGAAGGAAACAGGAGAGAGGCGCACAGCACCATTGTCATCATGCGGAGGCGCGGGCGAGAACACGGTGGCCAGGATCGGCGCAGCCAGCGCGCCAGCGAGCATGGCCGTCTTCATTTTCATCAGGATAAGCATGATGTCGCCTCACTTGGTGAAACGGCCCGCGGGTAGGGACCGCGGGCCGTTCCTTCAGCTCCACCTACCGGCTTAGGGTCACCGGGTCGGCGGCGCCGAGCTTGTCGGCCGGGATCGGGCCGGGAGGAGAGACCTGCTTCATGAGGTCATCGCTCCATTTGCCTTCCACCTTGATGTGCGCCGCGGCGCCGAGTTCGAAGGCCTCGATCAAGTTGTGGTTGAGATAGGCGTACACACCGGGCTGGCGGAAGGTATACAGCGCGGCTGCCGCCGAACCGCCACGCACCAGCCAGGTCTCGAGATCCTTCTCCGGCGGGTTGTTGAACTTGCCGGTCTCCCAGACATAATCGCCGTGCCCGCCGATCAGGTGCGGACGGGTGTCGCGGTTGGCCTGCGAATGCACGATCATCACGGTCTCGCCGACCTTCGCGGTCAATGCATTCTTGCCGGTCAGCGCACCGACCCGTCCGTTGAAGACGACGTGCGTCGGGATCAGCTTGCGCATGACCTCCGTGGTATCAGCATAGGACTCGCCGACCGTGTCGTAGGTCTTGTACTTGCCGTTCGCGTCCTTCGGCACATAGAGGTCGTTTTCGCCGATGTAGAAGATCTTGTCGTAGCGCAGCGACTTGCCGTCACGGTCCTTCAGCCCATCACGCGGCAGCACCATCACCGTGCCATGCATGCCGGAGACCACGTGCCATGGGACCATGCCCTCAGGAGCGCAGTGATAGACGAAGACACCGGGACGCGTCGCCTTCCAGCGCAGCACGGCCTGTTCGCCCGGATTAACCTTGGTCAGCGCGCCACCGCCCAACGCTCCGGTCGACGAGTGAAGGTCGATGTTGTGCGGCATGGAATTGGTCGCGGGATTGACGAGCGTCAGCTCCATGTAGTCGCCTTCGTGCACCACCATCATCGGGCCGGGCATGGAGCCATTGAAGGTCATCGCATGAAACTTGGTGCCGGCGTCGTCGATCACGACTTCCTTCTCCTGGACCGTGAGCTTGAACTCGACGATCTTCGGTCCGGCCTTGGTCGCCTGTTCGTGCGGATGCACGAAAGGCGGCGCGACCAGCTCGACTCGTTCACGCGGCAGCTTGAGGTCGTCGGCGGCCAGCGCCGGCGCGCTTATCATCAGCGCCGCGATCGCGGCTCCCATCAGGGCGGTCCTTCTCGTCAGCATGATGTTCTCCATCGCTTCAATCGTCCTAATTCGATGCCTGCATCATGTTCGATCTGGTGGCCAGACACTTTGCTCTGGAACAATGAGATGTCGATTTATTCGACGAAGCGATCTGCTTGAGAATTTGCGGACGATCAAAGAGAACTGAAGGCCGACACGTTAAGGTAGCGACATGAAATCGAACGCAGTGCCTACCGCGGATATGATGGTTGACGACGTGATGCGTCGATGGCCGCTCGCGATAGGCGTCTTTCTCGACTTCCGGATGCTATGTGTCGGCTGTCCGATCGGCGCTTTCCACTCGATCGAAGAAGCATGCGGCGAACACGGCGTGGACACCGACGTCTTCGTGTCGAAGCTTATGGATACTGCGAGAGCGGCTTAGATCATGATCCGATTAGAAGGAATCGGATCATGCTCTAGGGCCCGCGCTTGTGTGCCTGAACAGCTTCTTCGCCTTCGGCAAGGTGATGCAGCCGATGCGTGTCGCGCAGAACGATGCGCTGCCTGCCGCCCTCGACCAGACCCTGCTGCTCCCACGCGCTGAGAATCCGGCTGACGGTATGCAGCGTCGTTCCGGTCATCTCGGCGACGTCCTGCCGGCTGATCGGGAAGTCGATCTCGACACCGGCATCGACTTTCTTTCCGGCCTGTTTGGCGAGGCGGAGCAGCGCGTGGGCGACGCGCTGCTCGACCTGCTCGCTCGACATTTCCATGACGCGCGCTTGGGTGTCCTGAAGACGGCTCCCCACGGTTTGGAGCGCGGTGCTGGCAAGGCTCGGGTATTTGACGATCAGGCGGTGCCAGGAAGACGAAGGCCAGGCGAGCGCGATGCTGTCCACGGCGGCGACGGCGGTTGCCGGATATTGCGTCAGGTTCATGGCCTGCGCGACGCCGAAGAGTTCGCCGGCCGAGACGTAGCGGACGACGGACTGCTGCCCCTGCGATGTCGTCTTCTCGACCCGAAGATGTCCGTGAAGCAAAAGGAAGAAGCGGTCCGCCTCGGCGCCCTGGTCGAACACCGCGGCCCCCTTCGGGTATCGAATCGAACGCGCCTCGCGCAGCAGTTCGTCCTGTTCGGTGGGCGTAAGCCCGGCGAACATCGGCAGGTTCGCGACCAGCGAGCGGTCGACTGCGGCCATGGATATCCTCGTTCCAACATGCGGCGGCGACTATCCGCGGCCGATGCAAGCCCCAACGGCTCGTCAGGGTTCTTAGTCCAGGATTCTACGATGAAGTTGAGCTGGCGCAACCTAGACCGGGCGAGGCGGGGATATCTGAGTTGCGGGAGCCCGGTGGACCTCGGGCGCAAGTTTCAGGAAGTGGAAAGCATGAGACAAATTGCGATGTTGGTTGGCGCCGCGGCGGCTCTAATCCTGGCCGGAAGCGCCCAGGCGGCGGAGGTGGAAGTCAAGCTCCTGAACAGGGGCGCCGAAGGTGTGATGGTGTTCGAGCCGGCCTTCGTGAAGATCGCACCCGGCGACGCCGTGAAGTTCCTGTCTACCGACAAGGGCCACAACGCCGAATCCATCAAGGGCATGCTTCCGGAAGGCGCAACGCCGTTCGTCGGCAAGAACGGCGAAGACGTCGCCGTCAAATTCGACAAGGAGGGTGTCTACGGCATCAAGTGTCTTCCCCACTACGGCATGGGCATGGTCGCGATGATCGTGGTCGGAACGCCCGGCAACGTCGATCAGGCCAAGGCAGTCCCACAGAGCGGCAAGGCAAAGCAGGTGTTCGCGACGCTCTTCGACAAACTCGAAGCCGGCAAGACCGCGTCCAAGTAACGGTCTACCGGCCTCAGCTTCGCCAGAGCGTGATGCGATCAGATCGCTTGGCATCCCCGATGGCAACTGCGCTCCCTCTCCTGCTTGCGGGGGAGGGCCGGGGTGGGGGTGTCTCCGCGATTCACGCTGTCCTTGCAAGCGGAGAGAGCCCCCACCCGGCGCTGGCGCGCCGACCTCCCCGCAAGCGGGAGAGGTAAAGCAGTCGCTGCGGATTTAATCAAATCGCATCAGGCTTTAGTAAGTCGAATGGCGGGAGCCAGCCGCCGTCTGGGGCAGCGCCACACATTGACAGCTATTCTATTGCCGAAAGCGACAGGCGCATTGATATAGCGCAAAGCCAGACCTATTGACGCACCTTCTCTTCGACCGGGCAGCAGGCAGCCTTGCTCTCGGGGAAAATCAGGATCGACGTTCCCTCCTCGAGCCTCCGGAGAATATCGTCGGTGATAGCCTCGAAAAGTTTGCGTTCGATCACGCGATCTCTTCGGCTTCGTCGTCGCAATCTTTCGAAAATCCGCATCGCGTCCTCCGTTCATGATGAACCCGATATTGCAGATTTGGGGCGGTTCGATCTTTGTCGGGGATCAAACAGCTAGAGCTTCGGTTCTGATGGAATCAGAACCGAAGCTCTAGATTCTTGTTTTGACGCGTTTTCTTCACGCGAACCGGTGTCCACTTCGCTCGAAAACGCTCTATGTGAAGGACACGGCAATTTGTGCTCCGACAAAGAGCCCTCGATCGTGACGACCTACGATTACCGTCATTGAAAGAGAAAGACGCCCGCGGCGACGATGCAGAGAGTTCTGAGATCACGATGATCGGCGCCAGCATATCACGATGGACGATGAGCTACTTCGCGATGGCGATCGCCTGGCTGTTCGTCGCGCTGGCGCTGATGGTGGCGGGCGTCGGCTTTCCCGCGGCCGATGTTGCAGCACCGGATACGCTCGTCCTCGCGCACGTGGTCTGCATCGGATGGCTCAGCCTCGCAATGTGCGGCGCGCTGTTCCAGTTCGTGCCTGTGCTCGTGGCGAAGCCGCTGTTCTCGGAGAAGTGGGCCTTGCCTGCTCTGGGTCTTCTGACCGCCGGTCTCGCCTCGCTGCTCGCGGGCTTCCTGGCATTGGGAGGTCGGCTGCCGGCCTGGCTCTGGCTGCTTCCGCTCGGCGCGGTCCTACTGATCGCTGGATTCGGGCTGATCGTCGTCGATCTCGGGCTGACCGCATGGTTGCGGCCGGTGGGGCCGGCCCGCTTCGTCCTCGTCGGGTTGGCCTCGCTCTGTGTCACCGTCGCCTTCGGCGCGGTGTTCGCGTTCGCACTCGTGGGGTGGGCGGGATCGACCGGGCAATCGCTTCTGGCCGGCGGCGTGCCACTGCACGCGATCGCCGGTCTTGGCGGCTGGCTGACGTTGACGGCGATGGGCGTCAGCTACCGGCTATTGTCCATGTTCATGCTCTCGCCTGACGTCGACGACCGGAAAAGCGGCACGACGTTGATGGCGGGCGCGCTCGCGATCGCCGTCACAGTGGTCGGCGGCGTCCTCGCGGTCGAGCTCTTTGCCGGAATGGACGTGGTGCTATCGATTGCCGCGGTCCTCGGCCTGGCGACTGCCGCTCTATACGGGCGCGACGTGTGCGCAATCTTCCGCGCGCGCAAGCGCCGCCAGCTCGAGCTCAATACGCGGATGGCGACGCTGTCCTTCGCGAGCCTGGCGGGGACGGCGCTTCTGGGTGCAGCGCTTGTCGTGACCGGCGACTTTGCCGCGCATGTGGGCGCGTTCGCCTTCCTCGCCGTCTTCGGCTGGCTGTCGGGCCTGGTCCTCGCCAAGCTCTACAAGATCGTAGCGTTCCTGACCTGGCTGGAGACCTATGGTCCCGTGATGGGACGAACCCCGACTCCCCGCGTTCAGGACCTCGTCGCGGAGCGGAGGGCATCGAAGTGGTTCGTGATCTACTACGCGGGCGTCTGGACCGGAACGCTGATGCTGCTGGTCGGCCAACCCTGGGGATTCCGAGCGGCCGCGATGGCGATGACGGCCGGAGTCATCGGCGTCGTTCGCGAAGTGATCCGGACGCGGCAGCTTGCGGATGTCGCGAATCCGCTGCGCCTTCCGGGCGGCGCCCGCGCGCCCCATCTGCTGTTCGCAAGGAACTAGAACGAAACGGAGGGAAGAAGCATGACCGAATACATCGACGTAGATGTTCGTCCGATCCTGCGTGCAGGCGGCGAACCGTTCTCGGTCATCATGGCCGCACTCGAACGCCTAGAGCCTGGGCAGGGGCTCCGCCTTTACGCCACGTTCAAGCCGATCCCGCTATTCGCCGTCATGGCAGACAGAGGGTTCGTGCATTCCGAGCGCGCGCTCGACGACGGCGAATGGGAAGTTCTGTTTACGCCGGTGGAGGCGACGGAGAACACGGCTGCTCCGAGCGGCACGCCGAGCTTCGACAATTGGCCGGAGCCCACTGTGACGCTCGACAATCGCGATCTCGATCCTCCTGAGCCCATGGTCCGGATCCTTGCAGCCGCCGAGAAACTAGGTCCCGGCGAGACTCTTTCCGCGCTGCTGCGCCGCGAGCCCGTCTTTCTGTTTCCGCAGCTCGAGAAGCGTGGATACCGCTGGCTCGGCGGGTTCACGCCTGATGGCGCGACCTACGAACTGACCGTGAGGGCTCCGTCATGACAAGCGAACTCGTCGACCGTATCAGGGACGCGCTGCGTGTCGTGATCGATCCCGAGCTCGGTCACAACATTGTCGATCTCGGCTTCGTCTATGACATCTCGGTCATCGGAGGCGCCGTCCGCATCACGATGACGGCGACCACCCCAGGATGCCCCGCGACCGGTTTCCTGCAAGAAGGCGTGACCAGCTGTGTCGCGGAGGTGCCGGGCGTCGACTCGGTCGATGTCGAGATGACGTTCGATCCGCCCTGGACTCCAGCACGTATCGATCCAGCCGTCCGCGCGGCGCTTGGCTTCGCCGCGGTCAACTGACCTCGGGACGACGACGTCCCCGGCAAGGCGACGTCGTATTCGCGACACGCGAACAGGTGGGCAAAAGTTGCTCGGTCCGGCAATTTTGATCCGGTCTTGCTGCTATCGCGAAGTCTCAACTATCTGATTTTATTGCATTTTTTCATTGGCAGGCGGCTTGCAACAATTCCAGCGGTTGCGGCCATGACACCTGAAGCATCCCGGCGGCCGCCCGGATCCATTGGAGATGATGTAATGGGTATCTTCGGCGCCCTTACCACGTCCGTTGCAGGACTGCGGGCAAACTCGTACGCGCTGGAAAACATTTCCGGTAACATCGCGAACTCGCAGACGACCGGCTTCAAGCGGATCGACACCAGCTTCCTTGACCTCATTCCCGACACCGGCACGAACGCGCAGCTTGCAGGCAGCGTGGTTGCGAACTCGCGCAGCACCAACACGCTTGCCGGCTCCGTTCAGTCGGCTTCGGTCTCCACCTACATGGCGATCAACGGCGACGGATTCTTCGCCGTGCAGAAGCCGGGCAGCATATCTGACAGCCAGCCGATATTCGACGGCGTCAACCGATACACAAGGCGCGGCGACTTTACGCTGGATAAAAACGGATATCTCGTTAACGGTGCCGGCTACTATCTCGAGGGCGTGAAGATTGATCCGACGACCGGAAATCCCGCCGGAAGTACGCCAGAAGTCCTGAGGTTCCAGAACGATTTCCTGCCGTCGCAGGCAACCACCAAGATCGACTATCGAGCCAATCTCGCCAGCTACCCGCTGACAACCAAGCACCAAACATCAGTGCCAGGCTCGGAATTGCTGAGGCCTGCCGATTTCATATCCAATCCACGAACCCTTGGAACGGCCGCGACGCCGTTTGCCAATACACCCGTGACCGGTAATGCGCGGAACAACCTCGAGACGATAGCGAAGCCCATTTCCGCAGCAACGTCGCTCGTGAGCGCGGCGGGCACGGATTCGCTCACGGCAGGCTTTGCCAGCGGTGACACGCTGGTGCTGAAGACCACCACGGGCGGTGTCACGACAACCAAGACGATCTCGTTCTATACCGGAGCCGCGCCCGCGCCTGTCGCCGGAACGACCTTTGTCGATCTCGCCACCGCGACGGTTGGAAGCCTTTTAACCACCATTGACGGTCTTACAGGCAATGTTTCGCCATCACCGGTGTCCAGCGTGTCGAGCACCGGCGCGATCACCTTGAATACGGGTACGGCAAACGACTTCAGCCTTGCCGCAGGTTCTTCCGCATCGGCTGTGGCAGCATTTCAAGCGCTGGGCTTCTCGGGCACCGTTGTCGGGATGCGTGCGGGCGGCGGGACAGCCGGTACCGGCGTCGTCATTGGCAGCGACAATCAAGCCTTCCTGGATGAGTCGATAAGCGGAGGCGCGAGGACCGTGTATGACGGCAACGGCGCTCCAGTCAGCCTGCAGTTCCGCTGGGCCAAGGTTGAATCGTCCACCATGGGGGGGACGGATACCTGGAATCTATTCTACCAGGTCAATTCCAACGCGACCGGAAACACCGTTGCCTGGCAGAACGTCGGAACGGACTTCAAGTTTGGTCCGAACGGGCAGATGCAGCCGGTGGTCAGTCAGATCACGCTGGCCGGGCTTACCGTGGATGGTACCAGCCTGGGTAACGTCACAATGGCATTTGGCACCGGCGGACTAACGTCGTTTGCGGACACCAATGGCAACGTGCAAGTGAACCAACTGCAACAGGACGGTTACGCCGCAGGTCAACTGCAAAGCGTGTCGGTCAGCGACGAGGGACGTGTTGTCGGCACCTACTCGAACGGCCGCACCATCGATCTCGCGGAGGTCTCTATTGCCACCTTCAACGGCGCCAACTTCCTGAAGCGTGTCGACGGCGGCGCTTTTGAAGTGACCAACGAATCCGGAGACGCGCTCTATGGAAAAGGCGGGAGTATTTCGGGCTCGTCGCTCGAATCTTCGAACACTGATATCGCTGACGAATTCACAAAATTGATCGTGACGCAGCAGGCCTATTCGGCGAACACCAAGGTGATCACGACAACGAACACGATGGTCCAGGATCTCCTGAACGTGATGCGGTAATTGACACCGGGCGCGCACGTAACCGCTTGAGAGTATCTTGTCATGAGTCTGAATGACGCCCTCGCCATCGCCATGTCCGGCCTCCGCGCCAACCAGGCGGCGATTTCGTTAGTCTCATCGAACGTCGCCAATGCGGAAACGCCCGGCTACGTTCGCAAGACGCTCGACCAGGTCACGTCCTATGCCGGTGCACATGGCAGCAACGTCGTCGTCGCCGGGATCAATCGTGAACTCGATCAATATATCCAGGCGCAGTTGCGCACGGAAACGTCGGGCGCGTCGTATGCCTCGCTTCGCTCAAACGTTCTGCAGCAACTGCAAAGCCTCTATGGAGACCCGGGTTCAATCGGAACGCTGGAGAGCGCATTTAACAACCTCACGACGGCGCTGCAGGCGCTCACCACCAGCGCTGACAGCCAGTCGGCCCGAATAGGCGTTCTCAACGCGGCGTCGACGCTCACGCAACAACTGAACTCGATGACGCAAGGTATTCAAACCTTGCGCGGCACCGCAGAGACCGGCATCAAGGACTCGGTCACGACGGCGAACAATCTGCTCAAGCAGATAGCGTCAATCAACAACCAATTGAAGGCTAATCCATCCGGCGGCACGTCTACCGATGCGTCGACCGCCGCATTGCTCGATCAACGTGACCAGTATGTGAATCAGCTGTCCGAGCTGATGGACATCCGTGTCACGACCAATGGCGCCAACCAGGTCACGGTTTTTACCGGCTCGGGCATCCAGCTCGTGGGTAACGAAGCCGCGACCCTGTCGTTCAATGCTCAGGCCACCGTTGGTGCAAATACGACTTGGAGCAGCGATCCCAATCAGAGCCAGCTTGGCTCCGTCATACTTGAGTTTCCGGGCAGTGGCGCGTCGATCGATCTCACGGCTACCGGTGCGATCAAATCGGGCAAGATCGCGGCTTATACCGAGCTGCGAGACAAGACGTTAGTCACTGCACAGAACCAGCTCGACCAGTTCGCTGCGTCGCTGTCGAGCGCGTTGTCCGATCAGACAACAGCGGGCACGCCGATAACGGGCTCGCCAGTCCCGGCCGGAACTCCTTCGGGGTTTGCGCTCGATGTCTCGGGCATGAAATCCGGCAACGTCATTCATCTCACTTATACTGATGCGGCGACCAATCAGCAGCGCCAAATCTCCCTCGTGCGGGTTGACGACCCCCGCGTGCTGCCGCTGTCGAATGATGTGACGGCGGACCCGAATGATCAGGTGATCGGGATCGATTTCTCCGGATCGTTCTCGTCGGTGCTCGATCAGCTCAACACGGCTCTGGGTGGCAACGTCACATTCAGCGGGACAAGCACATCGCTGAGCGTTCTGAGCAATCCCGCTTTCGCCCGGATCGATAGCGCCTCGGTTACGGTCACCAAGGGCACGAACGCCTTGAGCGATGGCAGCCCGCAGATCGATCTCTTCACTGACAGCGGTTCACCTTACAGCGGTGCGATCAGCGCGTCCGGATCTCAGATAACGGGTCTCGCGGGACGCCTGACGGTCAACAGTGCGCTGATCAATGATCCTGCCAAGCTCGTGACGTACGGGAGTTCGACGCCGGCAGGAGACACCACACGGCCCTCGTTCATCCTCAATCAGCTGAGCAACGCGACTTACACGTTTGGTGCGCAGAGCGGGGTTGGTAGTGCGAGCGCGCCGTTCAAGGGCACGCTGCTCAGCTTCATGCGACAGTTCACCAGTCAGCAGGGGGCAGATGCCGACGCTGCGAAGCAGCTTGCCGATGGTCAGAACGTCGTGCTCAGCACGCTCCAGCAGAAGATGTCAACGTCCTCGGGCGTGAACATGGATGAAGAGATGGCGCATCTCTTGTCGTTACAGAACGCTTATTCGGCAAACGCGCGCGTGATGTCGGCGGTCAACGACATGTACAAGACCCTGATGCAGGTATTCTGAGGCAGCCATGACAATATCCGGGGTTAGTCAACGCACATCCTATATCGGCTCGGGCATTCTCGATTTGCGCAGTCAGCTTGATACGCTGACGCAGCAGCTCGCGTCCGGCAAGATTTCCAATACTTACGCTGGACAGGGGAGTGGCCGCAGCCTTGCGATCGCGCTGCGCGCGCAGATCACAGGGATAGGAGCCTATTCCGATACTGCGACCAATCTGAACACGCGCATTGGTGTCGTCAACCTTTCACTGCAGCAACTGGTGAAGATCGGGTCGGAAGTGAAGGGCGCCGCCGTCAGCGCAAGCACGGATCTCGACGATGCGGGCCATACCTCCGGCCAGAAGACCGCATTGCTCGACTTCACCGATTCAGTCGACATGCTCAACGCGAAGTCAGGCGATCGCTATCTGTTTTCCGGCCGTGCTACCGATACCGCGCCCGTGGCGTCGGCCGATGAGATCATGAACGGTCGCGGCGCGCAGGTCGCCGGACTGAAGCAGGTCATCGCCGAGCGAAAGATCGCGGATCTCGGTGTCAATCAGAATGGGCGCGTCGGCAACGCCATCGGCACGCCGGCAACGTCGGTTGTTCTCACCGAGGAGGATGCAACACCGGCGCCTCCGCAGCAGGCGCAGCCGTTTGGGATCAAGCTCACCGGCGTATCCACAAATATAACGGGCGCTACCGTCACCCAGCCCGTCGACCTGCCCGCGACCGTTCCGCCGGCGCCGCCGGCAACGCCGGTGCAGAAGTCCATGTCGGTCGATCTTGGCGCGACCAATCCGAAGCCCGGCGACCAGGTCAAGTTCACCTTCACCATGCCGGACGGCACCAAAGAAGATATTGTCATGACGGCGTCGAACACCACGCCGCTCGCCGCCAACAGCTTCCTGATTGGGGCCGATCCCACCGCGACCGCGGCCAACCTGAACACGGCGCTCGGGACCTCGATGAAGAATCTGGCGAACGGTCCGATGGTGGCAGCGTCTGCGATGGAGGCCGGTGATAACTTTTTCGATCAACCTCCGCTGCGCGTCGGCACGACGCCGCTTGCCCCGGCCACGACGCTTGTGGCCGGCACTCCCGACAACACCGTGATTTGGTACAACGGCGAACAGAATACTGCTGCGAACGGTTCGGCGCGCGGATCGGCGGTAGCCCAGATCGATACATCCATCACGGTGCAATATGGCGCCAGAGCCGACGAACCCGCATTGCGTTCGCAACTGCAGACGGTGGCGGTATTCGCGGCTGTGACCACATCGGCGACGGACCCCTATGCCAATGCCCAGGTCACTGCGCTCAACCAGCGCGTCGCTAACAGTTTGGCAACGGTCCCGGGGACCCAGACGATTGAAGATATCCAGGCGGACTTCGCCGGCGCGCAGGGCTCGATCAAAGCGGCCACCGATCGGCAAGTTCAAACCAAGGCGATGGCGCAAACGATGCTGGATTCCATCGAAGGCATCAATGACGACGAAGTCGCGACCAAGATCCTGGCACTGCAGACGGCTCTGCAGGCGTCTTATCAAACGACATCGATGCTTTACCAGATGAGCCTGGTCAAATTCATCTAACTGCAGGCTTTCGGCAGGCCGGCGCGCGTGTCGTGAAACTGTAATATCGCGTCTTTAGTGTCGTGACATTCGCCGGCGTGGGGATGGATCTGCTGGCGTCCAACTTGAATCGTCAGCAGCCAGTGTCTTTCCGAAGCTTCTACTGCTGATCGGGCAGTGAAAATGCTTCAATCGGCCGATACGGCGGTTAGGTCACACCATAATTTGCAGCGTTGCTGGCTCAGTTATGTCGCCCCTTGGGCTATTGGACTTGCGCTGACCGGCATGATGCCGGCTGGACGACCGGTTCTGGCGCAGTCAGGGAGCGAGACAGTCATCGATTTTTCGATCCCGTCGCAGCCGCTCGCCTCGGCGCTCAGCCGCTATGGCGATGCCACGGGCAATGAGGCGCTTTACGAAGGCGGTCTCGCGGACGGGCGACTCTCGGCCGACGTGCAAGGGCGGTTGACGCCGACCGAAGCCTTGCAGCGCCTCCTGGCAGGGACCGGCCTGGTTGCCCGCTTCGTCGCCGAAGGCACCTTCGTCCTCGCGCCCGCGCCGCAGCACAAATCGAAGCAAGCGATGCCGGCTGCGCATCAACGCTATTATGCGCTTATCCAGGAGGATGTGCTCGACACCTTGTGCAGGCTGCACGAAGCGCGGCCTAATCACTACCGTCTTGTTACCGTGTTCTGGATTGCGCAAAGCGGCGCTGTTGAAGATCTCTTGCGCGTCGGCACGTCGGGAAGTGCGAGTACCGATCAACTGATCGATCAGACATTGCGCGGGCTGAAATTCAGAGAACCGCCGCCGGCCGATTTCGTACAGCCGGTTCGCCTGTTGTTCGTGCCGCAAGGCCCTGGTGTGAATCCTGGCTGCGCAACCGCAGACGCTCGCCTGCGCGCTCATGGAGCCGCGCCGTGACCGAGACCGCCTTGGCGATCATGCGTAGGCTGTTTATCGACGGCTATGACGATCTGAAAAAGCGACTGACCCTGCGCCTGGGCTCGGCCGACCTCGCTGGTGAGGCCATGCATGATACATGGTTGCGCCTGGCGCGGCTGGAGCCGGCCGGCGTTATCCAGCGTCCCGAGCATTATCTTTTTCGCGCCGCCTTGAATGCGGCCGATGATCGACGCCGCAGCGAGAAGCGCCACAGCCGCAACGTCGAGCTGGATGACGCTTTGGAGATTCCAGACGGGCAGCCGACGGCGGAGGAGGAGCTGATCGCCCGGTCGGAGCTTGCGGCATTCGAGACGATCATGGCAGAACTTCCGCCGCGTCGACGGGCGATTTTTCTGGCGGCGCGTGTCGGCAATGTCCCTCGCCAGGTCATTGCCGATCAGATGAGGATTTCGCGACGACTGGTTGCCAGAGAGCTGATGCTGGCGCACAAGCATTGTCTGTCGCGCTGGAAAGAGTTGATGGAATAGCGTTGCCGTTTCGGCCTCCCAGAACCGTCTTAGTATAGAGAACTATGAAGATTGCGAGCCGTACCCTCGGGCGTCGTGCGGAAAGAAGCGCGGTAGTGCGATGAGCAAAGAGCATGGCCAAGGGCCGGATCTTAGCCGCATCGAGCATGAAGCCGTCGGTTGGGTCCAAAAGGTCGCGTCTGGAGAAGCGACGCCGGAGGAATTGCAGGCGGCGCTGCGCTGGCGTACGCAGAGCTCGCTTCATACCAAGGCCTATGCGGACGCGGAACGCGTTTGGAGCAGGATGGGCGTGGTTGGCCGTGCGCAGCACGGCCGCGACATGGACTTTGTGGGTCCCCTGAAGGAGTTCGGGCAGCGCAAAGCGGCGCTGAACCGTCGTATGATGTTGGGTGGCGGCGCGGCCGTGATTGGTACGGCGGCCGTCTACGGCGTGATGAATCCGCCGCTTGGTCTGTGGCCATCGCTTTCGGAACTGCGGGCCGATTTTCGCACCGGCACCGGCCAACAACAGACGATCCGCTTCGTTGAGGCCGTTGCGATCGACCTGAATACACAGACAAGTCTTGCGATCCGTCCGGCGACCGCGCGGGAGGATTGCATCGAGTTGATTGCCGGAGAAGCATCGTTTGCGACGCAGGGTCGTCTGGCGCGGTCACTGGCCGTGTTTGCCGCAAATGGAAAGACGGTGAGTGATTCCGGCCGGTTTGATGTCCGCCACATTGCGACCAGCGATCATGCCGTGGTCAACGTGACTTGTTTCGAGGGCCAATTGCGGATCGAATTTCGCGATGATGTCGCTGAGCTTCGTCCGGGACAACGGGTCGGATATGACGGCGTCGGCTTGAGCGAGATCGGTACGGTCGATCTGGCGGTCGAATCGGAATGGCGGCGGGGCATTGTCGAGTTCCGCAGCACACCGCTTGCGGATGCGGTCGAGGAAATGAACCGATATCGGCCGGGCCGCATCATCCTCGTGAACCCTGCGCTCGGGCGAAGACTGCTCAGCGGCCGCTTCCGGATCGACCAGATGGAGCGGGTGTTGCTGCAGCTCGAGCACACTTTTCAGGCGAAGCTTCAACGCCTTCCAGGCGGAATCGTCCTGCTGAGCTGACCACTCCGCATTTTTTTAAGAATTTCTTCCCCCGACGTTGCTCAACCTGCGGGGTCACTCAGTCTCCCTCAATGAGAGCCAATTTTGCCGAGGCGGCAGCGTCATCGCGCTGCTGCGTCGGTCGTCCATTGTCGGCTGAAGGAACCGCCCGATGTCCGCCCTAGCAGTTTCCTCCATCAACACAATGCGTTGCAGGGCTCGTTACGCCGCCCTTCTCGCCGGGGTGAGTATTGCGGCCCTTGTACTGTCCAGCCCGCATGCGGCAGCTCGTCCCCTTGGTGGTTCGGCGCCGACCCCATCTGCGGCGGCAATCGCCGCGGCACAATCGGCGGCACAGGAAGCAGCACAAGCGGCGCAGTCCGCCGGCAATTCGCTGAACCGCGCGGCGCTGGCGATCCAGGCACAGCAGGCCGTTCAGCAGGCGGCGCGAGACGCGGCAAGGGCGGCGCTGCAGGCGACGCCGGATAGCGTGCCGAACGGTCTGCGGCCGGGCGGTTTGCGGATTGGGGCTGGCGTCGTCGGCCCCGACGGCAGCGTAAACCGGAACCTCTGGAGAGGCGCTGACCTTCCGACCGAGTTTACCAATGGCGATCGCGTCAACGTCAACATCAAGCAACGCGAGCAAAGGGCGATCCTGAGCTGGGATAGCTTCAACGTGGGCGGCCGGACGGATCTACGCTTCGACCAGCAGGGCAATCGCGACTGGGTTGCGCTGAACCGCGTCCTCAGTGCGGATGCGCGGCCGAGCCAGATCCTCGGCAGCATCAAGGCCGACGGCTCGGTCTATGTCATCAACCAAAATGGAATCATCTTCGGTGGCGGCTCGCAGGTGAATGTCGGCGCGCTGATCGCCTCGACCGCTCACATCACCGACACTCAGTTTCTGAACAGCGGCATCTATTCGACGAAGCCGTCGGACAGCAGCCCCTATCAGCCGAGCTTCATTAATGCCGGCGGCTTGATCAAGGTGGAAGCTGGGGCGCAGATCAAGACCCATGCGCCGCAAAAGGCGGAGCAGGGCGGAGGTCTTGTGCTCTTCTTGGGCACGGAGGTCGACAACGCGGGATCGATCTCGACGCCAAAGGGGCAAACGCAGTTCGCTGCCGGCGATAACTTCATCCTCAGGCCTGGTTACGGCACCGATGCGAACCAGTCTTCGACCACGAACGGCAATGAGATCGTGCCGCTCCTCAATTCGTCGAGCGCTAGCGGGCTGGTGAGGAACTCCGGGGTCGTTTTCAGCCAGCAGGGCGATATCACGCTTGCGGGGCACACCATCGAGCAGAATGGCCTCCTGATGTCAACCACCTCGGTCGACACGCGCGGTACGATCCATCTTCTGAACTCGGTGTCAGATACGAAAGGCGGCGTTACCCTCGGTGCTGGTAGCGTGACGACAATCCTGCCGGAGCTGACAAGCGATGCCACCGCGCTGAACGGCAAGCGTGATGCCCTGATCACGGCCTCGGGTGACATCAAGCACCGTCCGATCGCGAACGCGCAGTTCGACAACCTCTCCACCATGGATGACCGGCTCGACCAGTCGCGTGTGGAAATCGTCACCGGCGGCAGTGTTGTGTTCAAGGGCGGTTCGATCACCCAGGCGCAAGGCGGGCAGATCGTGGTGGAGGCGCCAAAGGCGCGCATCTTCGCCGAAAGCAACGCCGTGCTCGATGTGTCCGGCACGCGCGGCGTCCTGCTGCCGATGTCTACCAACAACATCGAAGTCAACATCCAGGGTAATGAGCTGCGCGACTCGCCGGTGAATCGCGAAGGCAGCAGCGTGAAGAACGCCGATGTCTGGATCGATCTGCGCGATCTCGTTCTGGTGCCGGGCGGGACCGGCGGCTATGAGAGCGACCGCTACTACACGCCAGGCGGGTTGTTGGAGGTTTCCGGATATCTCGGCAACGTCACGCACAAGATCGGCGAGTGGACGGCCGTCGGCGGCACCATCACGCTCTCCGCCAAGGAGGTCGTCGCGCAACAGCACGCGATCTTCGACATCTCCGGCGGCTCGGTTACCTACGAAGGCGGCTATATCACGACCACGAATTTCCTCGGCGCCGACGGCCGCACGTACAACATCAACAATGCGCGCGGAGATATGCAGTTCTTGGGTCTGGGTGAGGGCTTCATCCGCGATCACGAGCATTGGAACGTTAAGGAGGTATGGGCCAGCCCGTTCGGAAAGGGCCGCACGAGCCGCCGCTGGGAGGACGGTTACACGGTTGGCCGCGATGCCGGCCATCTGGTGTTGTCGACGCCGACCTCGATCTTCGAAGGCGACATCCTCGCCGGCGTGGTCACGGGCGAGCGGCAAACCGGCAAGCGACCGTCCGGAGCGAGTGACGGCTACAAGCTCGGCCAGAACGTGGTCGCGCAGGCCGGTTCGCTCGAACTTGGCAAATATACGCCGGCGGAAGGTCGCGACGCCTACGTCACCAAGGTGATCCTCGGCCAGATCTTGCCGAGCGCGAACATGGTCAAGCCTGGCGATAGCCTGCCGTCAGATCGCGCCAACACCGCCTGGTTCGATGCTGCGCATTTGAATGCGCAGGGATTGGGCGGCCTGGAGATCAGGACGCGCGATAGCATCACCGTCGATGCGCCGCTCACGTTGGCGGACGGCGGCGCGCTGTCCTCCATCGCGCCGGTCATCGACTTCAAGGCCGATGTCACCGTGCATGGGGGCAGCATCAGCACGGGCAACGTGCTGCAGCGGACGAACACGGCGCTGACACTGGATGGCCTCGCCGCCGTCACCTTGCATGCGGGCGTCACCCTCGATGTCAGCGGACAGTGGAGCAACGGTCTCCTGGATCGGACAGCGCCGCGGCTCGCGTCTATCGATGGCGGATCTGTCTCGCTGCAATCGTCGCAAAGCGTCATCATGGAATCCGGCAGCGTGATCGACGTGTCGTCGGGCGCTGCGATCCTCACCGACGGAAAAACCAAGGGCGGCAAGGGCGGCAATGTCACCGTCCAGGCCAACGCCAATGCAAATTCGACGACCACGGGCGTGGGCAAGTTGGTGCTCGATGGCGAGTTCCGCGGCTATGGAGTGGAAGGCGGCGGCAGGCTCAGCGTCGGGGGAGCAGCCGTGCTTATCGCCAATAATGACGCCGCGCTTGAAGCCGGGCAGATTCTCCTGAAGCCCGACTTTTTCAAGAAGGGCTTCTCGCAGTACGAAATCAAGGGAACCATCACCAACAGCGGCGGTGTGACGGTCGCAGACGGCACCGTGCTTGATGTGGAGATGCCGGTCTACCGCTTCACCGACGCGGCTTACGCCACGTCCACCGGCGCCGATCCCGCTGCTGCGCTGGAAATCTGGACGCCGCCGCTTTATCTCGAAAACATCAGGACAGCGAGCTTCGCCCAGCGCAAAGGGGCAAGCCTCGCATTTTCCGATGTGGGGTACGTATCCGTCGGGACGGGTTCGCTCATCGAGGTCGATCCCGGCCAGTCCATTGCCATTTCGGCGCTCGGGCAGGTCACGATTGATGGACGGCTCAATGCCTGGGGTGGTGCAATCAGCCTCAATAGCGGCGTAAGCGAAAACGTGGGTATTGTTTTTGTGCCGGGACGCTCGATCTGGATCGGCGATAACGCGGTGCTCGACGTCGCCGCGCGCGCGGTCACCGGGGTTGATGGTCGCGGCCGCCCGTTTGCGCAAGTTCCGAATGGCGGCTCGATCAAGATCGGCATCGAGACGCTAACGCCGAACCGCGATGGCGAGCTGGACACGATCAGCGGAGCCCTGGTGATCATACGTCCAGGCGCGGTCCTCGATGTCTCGGGCACCAGTGCGACAATCGATCTTGCGTCGGGCGGCAATCCGCTATTGCGCTCCGATGTCGGGACATTGCCCAGCAGCGGCGGGTCGATCATGCTCGCCTCGACCACGGGCCTTATGCTCGATGGCGAGATGCGCGCCGCATCAGGTGGTGCGGGGGCCACCGGTGGCAGCCTCGACGTGATCCTCGAAACAACGAGTTATTTGAAGACAGATATTCAAGCGATCAAGCAGCCACGCATCTTCACCGTGACGCAGGCGCGCCAGTACTCAGGCTTGCGGGCCGATCTCAAGCCAGGCGAACAGGATGCGTCGCTTGGCTACGCACGCGCGCGGCTGAGCGTCGAGCAGGTCGCAGCCGGAGGCTTCGACAATCTCTCGCTCTGGAGTTCCGACGTCATACAGTTCGAGGGCGATGTCTCGCTGCAGATGGGCCAGAGGCTCGCCTTGCAGCGCGGCGTCATCGCTGTGGCGGATACGACGCCGGAGGCGCGGATCTCTCTTGCGGCGCCCGTGGTGTCCATGGGTTTGGGCGTCGGCTCCGTGCCCAGTTCAGGAAGTGACGCGAGGGCAGGAATTATCAATCCCCGTCTTTTCGCTCTCGCGCCAACGCAGAGATATGCCGGCCGGCTGACGGTGGAAGCAGACCTGATCGATATCGGCGCCGTCCAGTTTGGCGCATCCGGCACTTATGACTTCGCGATCGATTCCAGCGGTCCATTACCTGCGATGGTGTCGGCCTCGCTCGACGTCGCAGGTTTTGCGGACGTTCATCTCTTCAGCCGTGGCGATGTCCGTTTCCGCGGCGGCTCATTCACCAGCGCGGGTAATCTGACTTTCACGGCGGCGCAGCTCTATCCCGTCACCGGCGCGACCGCGATGATCATGGCAGGTGCTGTCTGGGACGGATCTTATGCCAGATCGCGGCCAGACAGCGTTCTCGCCATCGACAGCAACGGCACGTCTGCGCAGATGCCATCGTCCGTGTTTGGCAAGCTGCAACTTGTTGGCGGCGTCATCGACCAGGGCGGCGTTCTTCGCGCACCACTCGGCACCATCCAAATGGGTGACCCGTATAGAGGTAGCGGCCGCGTGATCCTGCGGGATGGCAGCGTCACCTCGGTCAGCGCGGCGGGCCTTGTCATTCCCTACGGCGGCACCGTTGATGGCGTCAAATACATCTATAATGGCACTGAATTGACGCTCCCCGACCTGATGACTCTCAACGCCATGGGCCGGATCGAGATCACATCGGACAAGTTTGAGGCAGCGCCCGGTGCGGTGCTTGATCTTACCGGTGGTGGCGAACTGGCCGGCGCGGGCTTCATGGCTGGCCGCGGCGGCTCGGTCGATGTCCTCAAGACGCCGCTCTTGAGCGCCAATCCCGCCTTCAGTTACAGCGCGGCGGGCAACAAGGTCTATGCCATCATACCCGGTTACGCCCCGGGTTATGCGCCCGTCGTCCAGGAAAAGGGAGCAGGCGATCCGGCCATCGGCCAGCAGATCACCATTCCGTCGGGCATTCCCGGACTTCCGGCCGGCACTTACACCTTGCTGCCTTCAACCTATGCACTCATGCCCGGCGCCTACCGCGTCGAGATCGGCGGCGGTCTGCCACGCGACAACGGCGCGGCCCCGCTTGGCAATGGCTCCTATGTTGCAAGTGCCCATCTCGGTGTCGCGAATACGGCGATCCGCTCCGTCCTGCCGAACCAGGTCATAGTCACGCCCGAAAAGACGGTGCGCACGCATTCCCAGTACAATGCGGCGAGCTACAGCACCTTCGCACTGGAGACCGCGGCCCGCTTCGGCACCACGCGGGCGCGCCTGCCCATCGATGGCAAGCAACTCGTGCTCTCCTTCGAGGAGGCCGGCGATGTGCTCGACTTCAAGGGCACCGCCCGGTTCGCGCCGGGCGAAGGCGGCTATGCCGGCACCCTGCTGGTCCAGA
Organism: Bradyrhizobium sp. Arg237L; assembly: GCF_029990105.1. Lineage (NCBI taxonomy): Bacteria > Pseudomonadati > Pseudomonadota > Alphaproteobacteria > Hyphomicrobiales > Nitrobacteraceae > Bradyrhizobium > Bradyrhizobium sp. Arg237L. The sequence goes on from NZ_JAQMIL010000004.1 coordinate 89,062, forward strand.
GCATCAAGCCACTGGAAATCAAGGCATCTGGCGCCGCGGCCACTGCGGGCATGGCGGCGCTCGATGCGGAGGACCTTTCGCGCTTCAACGCCGGAACTCTGCTCGTCGGAGCGGAGTATTGGGCGAACCGGGGCTTTATCACTCTTCAACAAAACAGTTTCGGCAGCAGCGATGCGATCACGGTGCGGTCTGGCGCCGAGCTTGAGGCGGGCCAGATCCTCCTGGCTGGCAATGCGGTCTCGGTCGAAGATGGAGCTGTCCTCGACACGACCCGCAGCGCCTTTGTGGTGCCCGACTCGACACTTGGTTACGTCTTTGCGAACGGCAACTCCCCAGACAACGTGCCATTCGGTTCTGTGCTTGTGGTCGCGAACGGATGGTTCAATCTGTTGCCGGCGGTGGTTCCGAGGAATGCGCGGCCGAGCACATTGACGGTGGCAGACGGTGCCATCCTGCGCACGCGCGGGACCATCGGATTTATCGCCTCCGATCGACTCTCGCTTGGACAAGCGCAGCTCAACACACGCTATCTCGCATTGAGTCTGCCGGCCGTTAACGTGGGAACGGAAGCTTCGCTTGCCGCCGCAGAAGCGGCGGGTGTGCTCGGTACCGGCTGGAATCTGACGCAGACAACGTTGGACCGCCTGCTCAATCCTGCCACGACGAACCTTGCGGCGCTCGAGCGGCTGTCGATATCGGTGCGTGATGCGATCAAGTTCTATGGCGATGTCGCACTCGATGCGCGCAGTCGGGCCGGCGATTCCGTGGAGACCATGGTCGTACTCAATACGCCGGCGATCTACGGTTGGGGCGATAGTACATCCGCCATCCTCGCCGCCGACACGCTGATCTGGAACGGTGTCGCAAGCGGCGATGGGTCAGTGCAGAATCCTTTTGCCAGCCTGAAGCCGCCGGCCGTACAGCCGAACGGCGCCGGCACCGGATCCGGCCGGCTTACCTTCCAGGCGCGCGAAATCCACTTCGGCTATGATCCGCTGGCGCGCAGCCAGAGCAGCGCCGAGCTTGAGCGGCTGGCGCTCGGCTTCTCGAGCGTGGACCTCGTCGCCAGCGAGAAGATTACCGCCAATAATCGCGGCAGCGTGTCGGTCTATCACACCGGCACGGATGCGGCGTCCTATAGCGGCGGCAACCTCATTATTTCGACATCGCTCTTCACCGCCGACAGCGGCGCCATGATCGACATCCGCGCCGGCGGCTCGATCACGGTCAATGCCGGGGGCAAGACCATCGATCCGTCGGCGCGCAGCGATCTCGGCGGCGAGATACGCCTGCAGGGTACTGCCATCGCGCTCGACACGACGGTCGCTGTGCCGAGCGGGCGCCTGGTCATGGCAGCGCAGGACGACATCGTGCTCGGCAACGGCGCGCTCATCGATCTCGCCGGCCGCGCGATCTCCTTTTACGAGGTGACGAAATACAGTTGGGGCGGGACCCTGGAGATCGAAAGCCGCGCTGGCAGCATCATCCAGGCTGCGGGCTCTGTCATCGATGTGTCGGCCAGCAACAACGACGCGGGGGCGATCAAGGCGTCTGCAGTCGGCGGCACGGCAACATTCGGCGGCACATTGCGCGGTGGGAGCAGCGGCGGCTCGAGCGCGGGCAGCTTCTCGCTTGCTGCGAACACCATCGCCGATTTTGCAAGCCTCAATACCAAGCTCAACGCGAGCAGCTTCTTGGGCACACGCAGCTTCACTGCCAAGAGCGGTGATCTTGTCATCGGCGACGAGGTGAAGGCGCGCATCGTCGATATTTCGGCCGATGGCGGCAGCCTGATCGTGAACGGCAGGATCGATGCGAGCGGCAACAAGGTCGGCACCATCCGCCTTTCTGCACGCGATAATCTCACGCTGACATCGAATGCCGTTCTCGACGCGCATGGCAGCGTGCTGCAAACCGACAGCTACGGCGCGGCGATCGAAGCCTCCAATCGCGGCTCGATCGAGCTGACAGCAAAGAACGGCGCCGTCACGTTGGCGGGTGGCTCGACGATCGACATGCGTTCGGCCGATGGCGTGTCTCGCGGCAGGCTCGAGATCAACGCGCCGCGTGTGGGCGGGGACGGTATCGCGATCAACGCGGCAAGCCATATCAACATTCTCGGCGCAGCCAGCATCGCCGTGAATGGTTTCCGCAACTACACGCCCTTGGATGGCATCATCAATCAGGCGTTTCTCGATGGCATCCATGCTGACAACGCGGCGTTCATCGACGCGGCAAGCGTGAATGGCGCGTTGCAGGCGCAGCTTGCCGGGCTGAAAGGCTATGGTTCCGCGTTCCATCTGCGTCCTGGCGTCGAGATCACAAGTGAAGGCGATCTTGTGACGAGTGGCGATCTCGATCTCTCGGACTATCGCTACGGCGCCGCGGCGGACGCCAACATTCGCGGTTCAGGTGAGCCCGGCGTCCTCGTCGTGCGGGCTGGCGGCAATTTTACGGTCAACGGCAGCATCAATGACGGCTTCGCGCCGCCGCCGCCCACGCCAGACGATTACAACTGGGCAGACGGCCGCGAGGGACGAATGTGGGCCGTATCGGAGATGCTTGCGCCAGGGTCCCTGTCCTGGTCCATGCGTTTCGTTTCGGGGGCCGATCTCGCCGCGAGCGACACACGGGCGGTCAAGCCTATCCGTTCGCTCGGCCAGGGCGGCGACCTTGTCCTCGATGATCGGCATAGTGCCGGGGATTGGATCCTGGAAGCGATGAGTGTGGTGCGTACCGGCACCGGCTATCTCGATCTCATCGCCGGCGGCGATTACCGGCATGCCTCTCTCTTTGGTGTCTACACCGCCGGCACGGCTCTACCTGAAACTCAAAACCATACTGGCCTATGGCTCACCGCAGGGGGCGGCGACGTGCGCGTTGAGGCCGGCGGCACCATGGCCGGCTACAACTATATGTCCGACCTGAACACGAACCAGAGTCGCATCAATGAATGGCTGCGCTGGCAAGATGGCGCGTGGGGCATCAATTTCGGCGCCTACGTTCCGGATTCCTGGGGGCTGAATCAAGTCGTGGGCTTTTCCGGCATCGGCGCGCTGGGTGGCGGCAATGTGAACGTGATCGCAGGTGGCGACGCCGGCGTCATGACGCCGCAGATTTTGGAAATTAGCCCGATCAACACGCTGTTCGAAACCAGGGCCTCCGCCTTGGTGGTCGCGATCGGCGGCGGCGGCTACCTCGATGCCAATGGTGTGCTGAGACAAACGGGCGGCGGCGATCTCGTGATGAATATCGGCGGCCGCCTAAATACGGCGCCGCTCTACTATGCGAACAACCCGGGCGGAGGCACGCTCGTCAATGTCCGGGGCGACGTGTCGGTCACCGCCTCCGCTATCGGTCTCGTGAGCGAAATGAGCTACGGCATTCCGCTGGGCTATACCGATCCGCGGCCGATCGACCCCATGCGTCCCTATAACTACTACGCCGATAGCGGTCTGTACCTGGCGCTGGGCGACAGTCGCGCCACGATCAATACGCGCGGCGACCTCGTCATCCTGTACGCCACCGATCCAGGCCTACCTGATCCGGCTGCTTCTCGTGGTCTTCTGCCGTCCACTGGTGGACCTGGCTTCTCGCTGTGGAGCAACCGCACTGCCGTGGACCTGTTCTCGGCGGGAGGATCGGTCGCGCCCATCACATCCAACGACTCAAGGGGCCCGCAGGACTACTACAGCTATTACACCGGGCGCCCGTATCCACCGGCTCTCGGCGTCGTGGCCGCCGGTGGTGATGTGCTGGTGTTTGGCCAGGCAAATCTGACGCCTTTGCCGAACGCGCGGCTTGATCTGTTGGCGCGCGATTCGATCTTTTACGGCTACAATCCCAGCTACCCAGAGGGCAATTATCTCGCCATCTTGGGAGACGGCGCGGATCAAAATCCGATGCGTTTCTATGCGGTGCACGGGGATATCACCAATTTCCACGTCGGATATATTCAACCGCCTACATTCGAAGTGCCGGCGACCCTCTACATCGGCGGGCCGGTGTGGATGCGTGCCGGGCGTGACATCATCGCTGCCGGTGGGGTCGACGATCCCAATAGCGATTGGCGTGACGAGGCCGGGGGCGGCGGGCTGATCATCCACAGCCGTGACGATGATATCTCGGTCATCCAGGCCGGCCGCGACATCATCTACGCGAATTTGCAGGTGTCAGGTCCTGGTGTGCTCGCGCTCACCGCGGGCCGCCACATCTATCAGGCGGATCAAGGCAGGTTGCAAAGCATCGCCCCTGCCGTGCCTGGTGATACGCGGCCCGGCGCCTCGATCGTGCTGCAGGCTGGCGTGGGCAGCAGCGGCCCGGACTATGCCGCGCTGATGCGCTATCTCGATCCGGCCAATCTTGCGATGTCAGGCACGCCGCTCGCCGAGCAGCAGGGCAAAGTCGCCAAGACCTATGAGAACGAACTTGTTGCGTGGCTGAAAGAGCAGCGCGGCTTTGCCGGCAGGGATGAGGACGCGCTGAGCTATTTCCAGACCTTGCCGCGCGATTTGCAGGCGGTGTTCCTGCGCACGGTCTTCTATAACGAACTGCGCCAGGGCGGCATCGAATACAACGATACGGAAAGTCCGCGTCATGGCAGCTATCTGCGCGGTCGCCAGTCGATCGCGACGCTTTTCCCTGACAGGGACGCGAATGGCAACCCGATCCGCTATCAGGGTGATATCACGCTGTTCGGCGGCTCGGGCGTCACGACCGAATTCGGCGGCGACATCCAGTTGCTTGCACCGGGCGGCAAAGTGGTGTTGGGCGTAGAAGGCGAGGTTCCCCCGAGCACGGCGGGGCTGGTCACGCAAGGCAAGGGCAATATCGAAATCTACAGCAAGGGCTCGATCCTGCTTGGTCTCTCGCGCATCATGACCACCTTGGGCGGCGACATTCTCGGCTGGTCGGCGGAGGGCGACATCAACGCCGGCAACGGCTCGAAGACGACCGTGATCTACACGCCGACGCGACGCCGCTATGATCCCTATGGCCATGTAGTGTTGAGTCCGACTGTGCCCTCGACCGGCGCAGGCATTGCCGCCATCGCCTCGGTGCCGGACATTCCGCCCGCCCGTGTCGACCTGATCGCGCCATTGGGCACGATCGACGTGGGCGAAGCCGGGATCCGTTCCTCCGGAAAGGTCAACGTTGCCGCTTTGCAAGTCGTCAATGCGGCGAATATCCAGGCGCAGGGCGGTGTCAGCGGCGTGCCGACCGTCCAGGCGCCGAATATTGGCGGCTTGACGCAAGCCTCGAACCTCGCCGGTGCGGCCCAACAGACCACCATGCCGACCCAGAACACCCCTTCCGGTCAGGCGTCGATCATCATCGTCGAGTTTCTCGGCTTTGGTGGCGGATCGGGTGAGGAAGAGCGTCCGGCTGAGCCAAAAAACAACAACCGGCAAAGCCGCTTGAACTATGACTCCGACAGCACAGTCCGCGTCCTCGGCAATGGCCCCATCAGCGCGGAGCAGACCAGCCTTCTGACGGACGACGAGAAAAAACTCGTCGCCGAAGGGGAGCAACGGAGGAGGCCGGATCTGGCAAACTGAGCAGACATGCAAGGACAGTCGCGCCCAGAGGATACAGTCCCGCGCCCGCATCTCGTGCTTCAGCGCGTGGATCATCCCTGCGAAGGACATAGCGATCGCATCAAAGCGAAGCCTCGAGTCGGATACTAGAGCATTTTCGGTTCTGATTGAATCAGAACCGAAGCTCTAGATTCTTGTTTTGACGCGTTTTCTTCACGCGAACCGGTATCCACTTCGCTCGAAAACGCTCTAAGGGAGAGACTCAATTTTCTTCTCGATCGCGAGAGCAGCCTCTAGCAAAATCTCGGCGACCTCTTGCTCTCGGCGCGGTCCGAGTCTGGTGCGAACGGCTGATACGGTGATCGCTGCGGCCGGCCGGCGATCGGGGGTCTTGATCCAGGTGGACAGCGATTTCGTTCCCTGCACCAGACCGGCCTCGCGCAGATTATAGCCTCTGCGCTTGGCCAAGGCGATTTGTGAAAGCACCGTCGCCACGCTGGTGCGATAACCGGCAAACCGCACTTCATTGGCAGTCACGATCTTGCGTGCGTCGGGCGTCGGCATCGCGGCAAGAATCGCAACACCTGCACTGCTGACGCCGAGCGGACGTCTGGCGCCGACTTCGATCGACAACACCTGGATCGGATAGGAGCCGATCCTGCGATCGATGCACAGCGTATCATTGCCGGTACGTACCGTCAGGAACAACGTGTCGCCGACCCGCTGCGAGGTTCGCGCCAGGATATTGTCCGCCGCGGCAAGCAGCGGCGAACGCGAGGGGCGCGCCAGCGCCAATTCCGGCACCTGTCCGCCGATCGCATAGCGGCCGGTCTTCTCGTGCCGTTCGACGATGCCTTCCTCGATCAGCACGTGAACGATCCGGTGCACCGTCGGCCGCGTCAGCCCGGTCGCCTGCACCACTTCGGTAAGCGGTACTCCGGTCTCCCTGCCAGCGGCGAGGATGCGCAAGACCATCAACGCGCGCCGGATCGCCTGGGCACCTTGCCTCGGTTCCGTGGTCACGGTTTGCTGTCCATAATGTGGACAGAATTGGCGCAAAGCCGTCGACAAGTAAAGCCCGCTCGCCGAATGATCTCGCATCTCATCGAGGCGTCGCCCAGACGACCCCGATCGGACACTCAACAAGAACAGGGTGGAGACCTCATCCGCCGCGGCTTTGGGAGGATGTCACATGAGGTTTCTCGCGGTTGCGGTCGCGGCCATCGCGGTGATGGTCATTGGACCGGTCGCAGCCCAGACATGGCCGGAGCGCAATGTCCGCTTGATCGTGCCATATCCCGCCGGCGGCAATGTCGACAGCGCTGCCCGCATCGTGGCTGACAAGCTGCAGCAACGGCTCGGGCAGGCCTTCATCGTGGAGAACAAGTCCGGCGCCGGTGGCCTGATCGCGGGCGAGGCGTTCGCGAAATCGGCGAAGGATGGCTACACGCTGTTCATCGGCGCCAACGGCCCGGTGCTGTTCGCTCCCGAGATCAATAAGCGCGAGGCCTATGTCTGGAAACGGGATTTCCTCCCGATCACGACCATCTCGATGACGCCCTTGGTGCTCGAGGTTCATCCATCCGTTCAGGCAAAGACGTTGAAGGAGTTTCTTGACCTGGCGCGCCGCGAGCCGGGCAAACTCACGATGGCCTCGCCGGGGGCGGGGACGACCAATCATTTGCTCAGCGAACTGGCGCAATCGGAACTCGGCCTGCAATGGGTCACAGTGCATTACCGCGGCAATGCGCCGGCGACCAATGATCTCATCGGTGGGCAGGTGCAGTTCGCGTTCGACCAGGTTTCCGTCGCGCTGCCCTTCGTCAAGAGCGGCGCGGTTCGTGTGCTTGCAGTCACCAGCGGACATCGCTTGGCCTCGATGCCCGACGTGCCGACCTTCGCCGAGCTCGGCTACAAGGATTTCGACGCGCAGACCTTCACCGGCCTGTTCGCGCCGGCCGGTACGCCGGATGCGATCGTGACGAAGCTGCACGACACCATGGCGGAGATCCTGAAGGATCCCGCGGTCGTCGAGAAATTCGACAAGCTCGGCGCCGAGGCCGTCACAATGTCACCTGCGGAGTTCACGGCCTATCTGACGCGCGAAGACGCCAAATGGATTCCCATCGTGCGCAAGGCGAACATCCGGGCCGATTGAGGCCGGTGCGCAGGCCAGTCAAGCTTCGAGGCAGCATGCAGATTGACCCCTCAGAACTCGGCGCCGAGCGCATCTATCGGCTGATGACCGGGATCGTCGTGCCACGGCCGATCGCCTGGGTGACCAGCATGTCGCGCAAGGGTGTGCTCAATCTCGCCCCCTTCAGCGCCTTCACCTTTGTCTCGCAGAAACCGCCGATGCTCGCCATCAGCGTTGGCCGCAAGGCCGACGTCTACAAGGACACCGCGCATAATATTCTAGATACCGAAGAATACGTCATCCACATCGCCGACACGCCGCTGATGACGGCACTGCATGAGAGCTCGGTCGAGCATCCGCCCGAGGTGAGCGAGGTCGAACTGCTCAAGCTTGAGACCGTGCCGAGCGAACGCATCAAGGTGCCGCGGCTCGCCGCGCCGCCGGTTGCCATGGAATGCCGGTTTCGCCAATGTCTCGAATTCGGTGAGGCCCGCAGCCGGCTGATCGTCGGCGAGGTTCTGATGTTCCACCTCCGGGACGGTCTCGTGAACAACGGCAAGGTCGAAACCGAGGCGCTCGATCCGATTGCGCGCATCGCAGGCCCGCGTTATGCCCGGCTCGGAGAGATCGTCACCTTGCGCGCCGTGTTCCAGGCGCCGAAGTCGACCGATTGAGATCGCAATATCAGCAAGACAGACATGACCGAACAGTCCTCTCTTTCCGCAATCGGCACCTATACGACCGGCGAACGCGCCGCGATCATCTTCTCCTGCATGCTCGGCTTCGCGCTCGATCTCTACGACGTGCTCATCATGCCGTTCCTGATGAGCTCGATACAGTCGTCGCTCGGCATTTCGCTGGGCCAGGTCGCGAGCGTGACGAGTCTGACCTTGATCGGGTCAGTGATCGGCGGCGCACTATTCGGCTGGCTCGGCGACCGCATCGGCCGCAAGCAGGCGCTGCAGCTCACGCTCGGCGTGTTCGCCGCCGGATCGATCGCATCGGCGTTCGCCTGGGATTATTGGAGCCTGGCATTGCTCCGCTTCATCACCGGCGTCGGGCTCGGCGGCGAATGGGGTGCCGGCATGGTGCTGTTCAATGAGGCCTGGAACAAGGACCGCCGCGGTATCGGCAGCGCCTTCATCCAGGGCAGTGCGGTGGTCGCGAGCGCCGGCGCCTCGATCGTCGGAGTTTGGGCCACCACGTCGTTCAGCGTGGAATGGGGATGGCGCATTGCGCTCCTGACCGGCGGCTCGCCAATCCTGCTGATGATCTTCATCCGCTTCTTCATGCCGGAATCCAAGGCGTGGCTGCAGTTCGATCGTACGCGCAAAAGCGGCCTGGTCGAGAGCAAGGTCAAGACCACCAACACGATGCTTTTGATGTTCCAGGGCCGGTTGCTGCCGATCTCGCTGATGTGCCTGGCGTGGATGATGGCCTACATGTTCTGCTATTACGGTGTCGTCGTCTTCATGCCGACCCTGATGCAGAAGTCGCTCGCGGCGCCGCCCGAAGTCGTGCGCAACATCTCGGTGATCGCTTCCATCGTCGGCGGCTGCTCGTACATCAGCATGGGCCTGCTCAACGACGCCTTCGGCCGGCGGTTCGGCGCGCTGTTGCCGGGCCTCGCGTGGGGCGCGATGGCCTGCGGCCTCTATATCTTCGCGTATGACAGGTTCGCCGGCAGCCTGTTTGGCTTCCCAATGTTCTGGGTCTACATCGCCTTCGTGATCGGTAACTCGGCGCTCGGCGTGGTCGGCACCTGGCTGTCGGAAATCTATCCGATCGAGGTGCGTTCGACCGCGGTATCCTTCATCTACATGGCGGGGCGCGGCGTCGGCAGCTTGGCACCTGTGGTCGTTCCGCTGACGGCCGGCTGGTTCGGCGGCCAGCTTGCGCTCGGCATGATAGTCGTCGTGCCCGCCATCATCATCTTCCTGGCGATGACCCTATCCTTGCCCGAGACGCGCGGGCGCGAACTGGCTGCGGCCGCCGGCGCCCAGCGTAGCGGCCAGACAGCGTGAAACTCTCGTCGAAGGAAAGCGTGCGATGCGACTGTTGAGCTATCTCGTGAATGGCGAGCCACATTATGGTGTGGCTGATGACGATGGGGTCGTCGATCTGACGGTGCGGATCGGCGCTGAATTTCCCGATCTGAAATCACTGATCGCGCGCGACGGCCTTGCGTCGGCCCGGCGTGCTTCGGCCGGCCAGCGTCCCGATCATGCGCTGGACCAATTGACGCTGCTGCCGCCGGTACCGGCACCGGAAAAGCTCTGGTGCATCGGCGTGAACTACAAGGACCGCAACGCCGAATACAAGGACAACTCGGACCTGCCGAAATATCCGAGCCTGTTCGTGCGCAATCCATCGTCGGTGGTGGGATCGGGGCAGGGGATCGAGAAGCCGAAAGTCTCCGACCAGCTCGACTATGAGGGCGAGCTCGTCATCGTGATCGGCAAGCAGGGAAGGCACATCGCGCGCGACGACGCCTTCTCGCATATCTTCGGCATGACGCTGTGCAACGAGGGCAGCGTGCGAGACTGGCTGCATCACGGCAAGTTCAACGTCACGCAGGGCAAGAATTTCGATCGCTCCGGCAGCATCGGCCCCTGGATCGTGACGTCGGAAGAATGCGATCCGCGGGGACCACACGACATCATCACCCGCGTCAATGGCGAGGTCAGACAGCAGGACAGCACCGAGCGGCTGATGTTCCCGTTCGATTTCCTGATCTCCTATCTCTCCACATTCGCGACCCTGAAGCCCGGCGACATGATCGCGACCGGCACACCGACGGGCGCCGGCGCCCGGTTCGATCCGCCGCGCTGGCTCAAACCCGGCGATGTGGTCGAGGTGGAGTCGTCGCGGATCGGCGTGCTGCGCAACTCGGTGGTTATGGAGCAATAGCGCCATGCTAGATCCTTCAATCATCCGGCGCCTCGCAGAGCGGCTTGACGAGGCCGAACGGACCAAGACGCTCACTACCATGTTCACGCGCCAGCATCCCGATCTCACGATCGAGGATGCCTATGCGATCCAGCGCGCCTGGACGCGTCTGCAGCTCGATCGCGGACGCGTCATCAAGGGCCACAAGATCGGCCTGACCTCAAAAGCGATGCAAAACGCGGTCGGCATCGCCGAGCCCGATTATGGCGTGCTGTTCGCCGACATGTTCTATCCGGATGCGAGCGCGATTCCGTTCGATCGCTTCCATGCGCCGCGGATCGAGGTCGAGCTCGCCTTCGTGCTGAAGGCGCCGTTGCGCGGCCCGGACTGCTCCATCTTCGACGTGCTCAACGCCACCGACTACGTGACGCCCGCGCTCGAAATCCTCGAGACCCGCATGCATCGCGTCGATCCCGAGACTGGCCAGACCCGTAAGGTCATGGACACGATTTCGGACAATGCCGCCAATGCCGCGCTCGTGCTCGGCGGCCGTCCGTTCCGGCCGCTCGAGGCGGATCTGCGCTGGATCGGCGCGCTGCTGTTCCGCAATGGCCAGGTCGAGGAGACCGGGCTCGCCGCCGGCGTGCTCAACCATCCGGCCAACGGCATCGCGTGGCTCGCCAATCGCCTGGCACCGCATGACGAGCAATTGGGCGCCGGCGAAGTCGTGCTCGCCGGATCGTTCACGCGACCGGTTGATATCAGCCGCGGTGATACCTTCCATGCCGATTACGGATCGTTCGGCTCGGTGTCCTGCCAATTTGTCTGAACCAAACCAGCAGAGGGAAAGCGATGACTGGTCAAGCACGGCGCAGAAGCGTCCACATCGGCGGATTCAAGCATGCCAATCCGATCCCGAACGCTTCTCGCATCGGCAATCTTGTGATGTCCGGCGTTATCCTCGGCCGCGATCCCGCGACCGGAGCGATGCCGGAGAGCCTGGAAGCGCAATGCGCCAACATGTTCGCGCATATGAAGGCGACCATCGAGGCGGCTGGTGGCAGCACCGACGACATCATCAAGATGACGGTCTGGCTCAAGGACCGTTCGCAGCGCGCGCCTGTCAATGCCGAGTGGCTGAAGATGTTTCCCGACGAACACTCACGCCCGGCGCGTCATGCGCTGCCGATGGACATGGAAGGCGGCGCGCTGGTGCAGTGCGATTTCACCGCCGTGATTGACTAAGGAGTTTGCCGTGCCGACCTACTTGCCCTTCGATCCGAATCCGCGCCGGCCTTCGAAGCTGCCGCCGCCAAAGACTGTCGACAGCCAGTTTCACGTGCTTGGGCCGCTGGAGAAATATCCGGTACGTCCGGGCGCCGCCTATCAGATGCCGACCGCAACCTGGGAGGCGGCGCTGCGGATGCACAAGGCGCTCGGGATCGATCGCGGCGTGATCGTGCAGACCACGACCTATGGCGCGGACCACACGGTCGTGCTCGACGGTCTGGCGGCAATGGGCCCGAACTATCGCGGCTGCGCCAACGCGCTGGTGTTTGCCGAAGCTGATGATGCCTACCTCGCCAAGCTGCATGAGGCAGGAGTCCGCGGCGCGCGCTTCAGTTTTCGGCAGGAACTAGGGGCTGTGCTGTCGGACAAGGATTTTGCGCGGGCGATCGCGCGCATCCGCGAGCTCGGCTGGTACGTCAAGATTCAGCCGGAGAAGGACGGCATCATCTCCAGCGTTGAGAAGTACCAATCCCTCGACGTGCCGGTGCTGATCGATCACATGGCGCGTCCCGACCCGACCCGCGGCAAGAACGATCCGAATCTGCAGAAGATGCTTGAGCTGCTGTCGAAGGGCAATTTCTGGGTCATGCTGTCGCTTGGGGAAAAGACCTCAAAGGCCGGCCCCCCCTGGGAAGACGTCATCCCCATCGCGCGCACCTATATCGAAGCGGCGCCGGACCGCTGCGTCTGGGCCACCGACTGGCCGCATCCGGTTTCGGTCGTGCAGCCGCCCAACGACGCCGATCTTCTCGAACTCATGTACAAGTATGCGCCTGACGAAACGATCTTGGAGAAGATCCTTGTTCACAATCCGGCAAGACTATTCGGATTCTAGAGCGTTTTCGAGCGAAGTGGATACCGGTTCGCGTGAAGAAAACGCGTCAAAACAAGAATCTAGAGCTTCGGTTCTGATTCAATCAGAACCGAAAATGCTCTAGGCTCGGCCTCGGGGACATCCTGCTTACGGTCCGCCGCACGTCGGTTGCGCCCGCCGATTTGGCGGTCGCCGCGCTCCTGGCCGCGAGCCTTGTGCTTCACAGTCAACGGCGCGGTAAACGAGTCACGTGTTCCAGCACTTTGGGGTAACAGGGCAAGTCGAGCAGGGTTTGCGAAAAGGATCCTGCTGCGATCTCGGCGAGTGTTGCGATGCCAGTGCGCCACTGCCACTTGCCAAGCTTGAGCAATGTGGCGCAATAGCGACGAGCGATGGGTACTGCAGATCGAATAGCTTCGGCATGATGGTAAAGTTCGTGCGCGATGAAAACGTCTCGAGTCGTTGCTCGGCCAAGAAATCGCTTGGCCAGATCATCGACGAGCACCTGCTCAAGCGGGGCGATCCCACGCGTATAGAGCACAATATGCGGCGGCCGCGACCGATACTCGGCGAAACGCCATATAGAGGCGACCAAGGGATCATCGTCGGCGGCAACAACGGGTACTTGCAGCTCGCGCGCAATTTCACGAGGACCTGACCCGGGGAAACGTTGTTGCAGACTCCTCGCCGTCGCTGCACCGTCGAGAAGCGCGTCGGAAACGGCGGCGAGTTGCGTGCGACCGTCGAGACGAATCGCGTAACGGTCAGTCTTCAGCATCAACAGTCCGAGCGTCTCCGGTGACGCGGTTGCGAGCTGCTCTAGGGGCAAGCGTGCGCCGTCTTGCACCATCTCACAAACCTCGAGACGGCGGTACACCGATCAGCGCGATGGAAGCGTCGGCTGTTAGTCCGTCGAGTTCGCCGCGGGTGACAGCCATGGCCTGATCGATCGAATTCACGCCTGACAAATCGATTAGCTGTCCGCCGACGATCACGAAAATGTCGGGCGTGATCGTGCTGTCACCATTATAGATCGTTGTATCTTCCCATAGCCGCCGCAGGCCATCGAGCGCGGTCCGCGCAGTGACCCGGCGCACCACGCTGTGGCTGCGTTGCACGCGAATGACGCCGTCGAGATCAATCGCGCGAACCGGGTTGCGGCGCTTCTTGAAGATGCCCCAGCTTCGCTCTTCCACCGCGCCCTGGAACACGCGGATGCGCGGCGTAGCGGCTGCAAGCGCAACATGTTCGGGGCCAACCCCCATCGCCTTCGCGGCTATTTCGCGCGCCTCGGTCTCTCCAACTTCTTCCTTTCGTTGACGCGCGCGCATTTCCGAAGCGCCCATCGCGGTCGCCCGGACACGATGGGTATTCGGATCGACCTCGATCGTCACTTCGACGCCCTCGGGCGCAGCGCCGAGCTTGACCACAGCTTCAACAGCCTCGCGCCTTATTCGTTTGATGTCCCCGGGCTTTGCATTGGGTATGATACGTTCCACCACGTCGCGGACCAACGCCAGTGCGACGCCGATAGAGGAAATCACTTCGGCATCCCTGGAAATTTCGTGGTGAAGGCCGGTCCGGACGGACGTATGAGGGATCAAAGCGGCCGCACCGCCACCTTCGCCGACGAGCAGCGCCTGATCGCGATCCAGCTTGTATTCGGTGATCAGATCGTCAACGACGGGGATAATCTTATCGGTAGCGATATCGAGTATAGCGCGTGCGGTATCCTCAATCGGCTTGCCTATGAAGGCCGCGAGCGCTGCCATGGCACGCCTTGCCGACTCCGTGTTGCCGCTGGCATGTAAACCGGGCTTGGCGTAGCCAAGAATGTTGGCTGCGCAGGTGTTGGTGATGGCATAACAGGTGCCGGTAGCCGAACGCAGTGCGACATAGTCGGCCGGATCGTCAGCCTTCGGCTGGAAGAACTCTATCTTGGGGTCGATGATGTCTTCAGGGGCGGCAAAAGCGGCGTAGGGGAGCCCGGCTATATGGGCACTCCGAGGGCCGACATCGACCAGTTTGCCGTCACGGGCGCGGACCATGCTGCCGCCAGCGATACCGATCACGCGAACGTCGAGCGAGCTGACATAGGTCTCGTGGCCGCCGACGCGCGCATATTTGACGGTCGGGCGCCCATTCCGGATTACGCCGATGTTGGTGCTGGTGCCGCCGACCTCGAAGTATATGCCGTCGGACACGCGCAGATACATCAAGGCTCCCGCGACGCTTGCCGCAGGGCCAGACAGCATCGTCATGACCGGACGGCGTCGCATCTCCTTGATATCCATCACGCCGCCGTCACCGCGCATGATCATCAGGGGCGCCAGGATGCCGGCTTCGCGAACACTGGCTTCGGTCATCGAAGCGGTATCAATCATCTTTGGCAGGATGCTGGCGTTTATGACGGCGGTGCGGGTCCGTGTGGTCAAGCCATAGAGCTTGGTGATCTCGTTGCCGCAGGTTGCGGCCAAACCGGCCCTGACGGCCAGACGACGAACGGTTTCCTCGGCCTCGTTGTCATCGACGCCGAAGGCCGAACTGGCGACGACGACCTTCACGCCTTCGGCTTTGAGTTCATCGATCGCCTTGTCGACTGTCTCATCGCTCAACGTTTCCTTCATCAGGAAACGGTTGGCGGGCGTGAGATAGCGACCAGGCGCGAGTTCAATCGGCTTCATGGCGCTCTGCCCCTTGGCCAGCAGGGATTCCACGCGGGTCGACATCCCGATCACGCCCACACTTGCGACGTCGCCCTCAAGCAACGCATTGGTGGCCTGGGTGGTCGAATGGGCCAGAAAGATAACCTCGCGGGGGTCGACGGACGATTGCTCCAGCACATTATGAAACACCTCAACGACGCCTTTCGCGACGCCGCGCGGATCGGAATGAGTAGTGAGCACCGAGAACCGGCCGACCACCTCATGGGTCGCATTGTCGATCAACACAGCTTTGGTGAAAGTCCCGCCGACATCGATGCCGATGCGATAACCGCGAGCAGGTGTGTTCGGTTCCGTCAACTTGTTGTTGTCCTTCTAGTTGAGAGAACCAAGCATCAGGTAGCAGATCAATGAATTGACCGCGACCATCAGACATCCGAAGGGTAGGGCCGTTCTTAGGAAATCCTCGTGGCTGACCTTGGTTTGTCCAATTGTCCAAAGTGTCCACGAGTTGGTCGGGTCCATGCTCCCCTGCAGGATCGTTGGCGCAAGCCAGATCGAATAGAGATAGGGAATTGGGATATCGTTGTTCGCGAGCACAATGGCCAGCAATGCAGCACCGGTGCCGATTACGACCAGCGGCCCACGGTAGATGCTCCCGATGCCTCCAAGCAAACCGAAGAAGATGGCGGCCTGCAGCGGCGTGTGCGGCAGCACTGGGCCGAAGAGGGGTTTCAGGGCATTGGCTACCTCAGGGGTCTGGCCGGCAACGATGATCATGCCGCAGATCGTCCATAACGCGGCCATGGTCGCAATGTCGGGAAACGCATCGGAGAACGTCTTGTTGAAGAGATTGATGCTGCCCTGAAATGTTCGATCGCGCCCCGTCAACACGAGTGCGAGCACGATCGAGACCAGGAAGGTCGGGATTATCTCCCATTTTAGGATCATGATCATGAGCACGGGAAAGATCGGCACGACGTAGGTGTAGTAGGGGGTCCGCCTGCGAACGGCAGGTTCATCGGCTAGGTCGATGGAAGATAGCCGGCGGACACCACCGTTCCGCAGGTAGATGAATTCGAGAAGCCACGCCGCCAGGATGTAGACGCACATTCCGACGATCCAGTACGTCAAATAGGGCGCTTCGTATTTGAGACCAGGAAACAGTTTTTGAAATGTTCCGAACTGAACCAGGTTGATGAAGGTGCCAGCACCGATTCCCATCGTGAACGCGGGAGCTGCAATGTAAGGTGGGATGCCCTGGCCGAGCATAATCGGAAGTGCGATGATGCCGATCGCGATTGCGGCGCCTACGCCGTACATCGACGTAAACAACAACGCGGTAACGAGCGTGATGGTCATCGCTGTGACAAGCGGCCGATCGCCCGCCAATTCCACCGCAGAGCGGATTACGCTTTCGGCGATACCGGTCTGGATCAGCACCTGCGCAAACCAGGCGCCGAACACGATGATGATGACCGCGCTTGCGTAGGCGACGCCGCCGGCCTGAAGGATCTTCTTCTGAATATCATCGATACCGATGCCAGCGATCGCCGACCACAGCACTGCCAGTATCAGCAGCATGATGATCGGACTCTGCCCCCGGATGATCAAAACAACGACGGCCAGAAATGCAACGAGCAGCGCAATGCCAGTCCCAACGTCCATGGTTGCTTCCCTTCCCGTTTCGCTGGCCATTTTTGATATCGGCCTTTTGCGAGGAATAAGTCTGGCATAACTGGCAGGGGCTGGCGAGACCAAGATACGAACACGTGCAATGAGTAAAACGCTCGTATATTGCAGCGCATTCGCGCCGCACCAATTGCGTCCCACGACCTTGCATCTGATGGAGAGCGTGGCCGAGCACGTCGCTAGTGCGATCGTTACGGCGTTCCGTGCCTGTCTTGAACGTCGCTGACGATGGCGATCAACGAATGACTTGTGCAGTGCACCGACCTGGATGGCTGCTGCGCAATCTGCGCTTCTTGACTTGGCCCGATACCAGGGTCACCTTCGCTGAAAAATCTGTTGCCGGTCGTAATGAAAAAAGAAGACTGGAGGATACCAATGACGAAATCGCTGAGTGAGAGCGAGGTCAACAACTATCGCGAGCGTGGCTACCATTTCCCGGTTGATGTCCTGAGCGAAAGCGAGGTCGCAGAATTTCGCGGCAAACTCGAGGACTATGAGGTGAGGAGTGGCGGTCCGATCAAAGGCGAGATGCGTCATCGCAGCCATGTGCTCTTTCCCTGGATCAACGAAATGATCCGCCATCCCAAAATCCTCGATGCGGTCGAGGATTTGTTGGGTCCGGATATCCTCTGCTGGAATACGAGTTTCTTCATCAAGGAACCGCGTGATCCCGGGTTCGTCTCCTGGCACCAGGATGCGACCTATTGGGGACTGAGTTCGTCCGATGTGGCGACCGCCTGGATCGCGATGTCGCCGGCCAACAGGTTGTCTGGCTGTATGAAGTTCGTGGCTGGGACCCATAAGCAGCAGGTCCAGCACGAAGATACTTTCGACCAGGATAACCTTCTGACCCGCGGTCAGGAGATCGCTGTGACCGTCGACGAATCCGAGGCTGTCTTTGTCGAGTTGAAACCCGGACAGGCTTCGTTGCATCATGTACTGTTGTTTCATGGATCGGAACCCAATCGTTCCGATGACCGGCGCATAGGCTTGGCCATCCGCTACATCCCGACCCGTCTGAAGCAGGCGGTGGGGCAAAGGGATTGGGCGACGCTGGTACGGGGCACGGACATCTACCGTCACTTCGAGCCGGAATACGTGCCGAAGCGCGATCTCGAGCCTGAGGCTCTGGCGTTCCACAAAGCGGTGACCGAAGAACAGGTCCGTGTGCTCTATCGCGGTACTGATAAGACGGCTTACCGTGCCTGACGATCGCTCACGGAGCTGAGTGGTCCGCGCCGATCAGTTCACTAAGTTCTTCGAGGTCGGCAGCCTCGCGGTCCTGCATGCATGTCAGGACGGTCGCACCTGCTTGAACTCTATCCCGGAGCGGACAGATTGCTCCGCCGCCTCAGATGGATCGCTGGGCTATTGCTCAACTGATGAGCATATGATCCTATTGTGGGATGGAACCCAATCACCCAAGGCCTGATCTGGTTATCTTCGACTGCGATGGCGTCCTCGTGGACAGCGAGATATTGAGCTGTCAGTGCCTGTCAGAGGTCCTTGGCGAGTTCGGCATAGAGCTCAGTAGGGACGATGCCCTCGAGTTATTTCTTGGCCGCAGCACGACGGCCATCTTGCAACACTACCAGGGGGACCAACGCCTCGTTCCCGAGAACTTTCTGGTCGCGTTGAAGGCGCGGGTGCTGCAACGGTTCAGGCATTCGTTGCGGCCTGTCCTTGGAGTGGGCTCATTGATCTCCAATCTGCAAGTGCCGTTTTGTGTTGCATCGTCCAGCGATCTCGACCGGGTATCGCTTTCGCTGGCGTTGACCGGTCTGGCGCCGCATTTCGGCGACAGGGTGTACACGGCGCAGATGGTGGCCCGCGGCAAGCCGGCCCCTGACCTGTTTCTCCATGCGGCTGCGCAGATGCGCGCCGCGCCGCAGCGCACGCTTGTCATCGAAGACAGTGTCAGCGGTGTGACCGCAGCAAAGGCCGCTGGCATGACCGTATGGGGCTTTATCGGTGGCAGTCACTACCCGTCTGGTGATCGGCATAGCATGCTGCGCGATGCCGGCGCAGATCGTGTCTTCGACCGGATGGCGGACTTCTGGGGCGAAAGATAGCGGGCTTTCATGGCAGCACTCGAGAACGAGAAATCCCGTCTTGACGACGCCGCGCGCGCCGGCTGGCTCTATTTCATCGCCGGCCATACGCAGGACGAGATCGCCAAGATGCTGCAGGTCTCGCGAGCGTCCGCGCAGCGTCTGGTGTCGCTTTGCCTCGCAGAACGCCTGATCACCTTCCGCCTCGAACACCCTATTGCCGCATGCATGGAACTGGCGTTGAAGCTCAAGGATCGCTTCGATCTCGTTCACTGCGAGGTGGTGCCGTCGGACCCGGCGTCGCCGCATTCCGCCGCCGGCATCGCGGAGCGTTGCGCCAACCTGCTGGACTCAACCTTGCGCGCGGAAACGCCGGTCATTGTCGCATTGGGCACCGGGCGCGCGGTGCGGGCCGCGGTGGAGCGCGTCACGCCGATCGAGCGACCGAATCACCAGATCGTTTCGCTGGTGGGAAACATCTCGGCGGACGGCTCGGCGAGTTTCTTCGATACGGTGGGGCGCCTTGCCGATCGCACCGGCGCCCGCCACTATCCGATGCCTCTGCCATTCCTGATGTCGTCGGAAGACGAGCGCAACCGTATGAACCGGATCGAACCAATCGCCAAGATCCAGGCGATTGCCGCGAGAGCCGACCTGCGCCTCATCGGCATCGGTCAGATGGACCAGAAGGCCCAGGTGCATGTTGACGGCTTCGTCAGCCGCGAAGAGCTGTTCGAGATGATGCGGCTGGGCGCCGTCGGCGAAGTGACGGGTTGGGCCTATGACGCCAAGGGCCGGCTCATCAAGGGCGGTACGAACAAGCGGTTGACCAGTATTCCGCCGCAGGTGCCGGCGCGGACCACGACGATCGCCGCCGCGATCGGGCAGGCCAAGGTTCCAGCGATCGGCGCCGCGCTGATCGGGCGCCTCATCAACGGCCTCATCACCGACGAAGCAACGGCCCGGGCTATCCTCGATCGATAGCGCCGGCACGATCGTCGCGTCTTCCTCAATGAAACGGATTTTCTCTCCGGCGCTGCGGGCAGCCGGATAGCGTGTGTCAGCTTGACAAGCTGAAAGGTTGATGTGAACATACGCTCAACGCGTGGGCATATGCTCAAACGCGACTATGGGAGGTTTACCGTGAAAAACGTCCATGGCGCCCTTCTGGGCGCGGCTGTGCTCTTGCTTTCAACTCCCTCACTCGCCCAGACCGCCCTGACGATTGCCACCGTCAACAACGGCGACATGATCCGCATGCAGGGATTGACGAGCGACTTCACCAGCAAAAATCCGGACATCACGGTCAAATGGGTGACGCTCGAGGAGAACGTGCTGCGCCAGCGCGTCACCACCGATATCGCGACCAAGGGCGGCCAGTTCGACGTCCTGACTATCGGCACCTATGAGGTGCCGATCTGGGCCAAGAAGAACTGGCTGGTGCCGCTCGACAAGCTCGGCGCCGACTACGACGTCGCCGATCTCTTGCCGAGGATCAAGGACGCGGTGTCCTTCTCCGGCAAGCTTTATGCGGCGCCGTTCTACGGCGAAAGCTCGATGACCATGTATCGGACCGACCTGTTCCAGAAGGCCGGGCTTACCATGCCGGAAAATCCGAGCTGGGATTTCGTGATCAGTGCGGCCAAGAAGCTGACCGACAAGGAGGCTGGGGTCTACGGCATCTGCCTGCGTGGCAAGGCCGGCTGGGGTGAGAACATGGCGTTCCTCACCGCTATGGCCAATTCCTATGGTGCACGCTGGTTCGACGAGAAGTGGGTGCCGCAGTTCGACAAACCCGAATGGAAGAAAACGCTGGCGACCTATGTCGACCTGATGAAGGAGGCGGGCCCTCCCGGCGCCAGCTCGAATGGCTTCAACGAAAATCTGGCCCTGTTCAACGCCGGCAAATGCGCGATGTGGATCGACGCAACAGTTGCGGCGTCGTTTGTGACCAATCCAAAGGACTCCACGGTCGCCGACAAGGTCGGCTTTGCGCTCGCGCCGAACACCGGGCTCGGCAAGAACGCAAACTGGCTGTGGGCCTGGAACCTCGCGATTCCCGCAGGCTCCAAGAAGGTCGAGGCCGCCGAGAAATTCATCGCCTGGGCGACCGGCAAGGACTACGCAAAACTGGTTGCGTCGAAGGAGGGCTGGGCCAACGTGCCGCCGGGTACGCGGACGTCGCTGTACCAGAACCCTGACTATCTGAAGGTCGCGCCGTTCGCCAAATTGACGCTGGCGTCGATCGATGCCGCCGATCCGAACAAACCGACGGTGCAGCCGGTGCCTTACGTTGGCGTGCAGTATGCGGCGATCCCGGAATTCCAGGGCATCGGCACTGCAGTCGGCCAGCAGTTCTCGGCAGCACTGTCCGGCTCGACCAGCGTGGACGCGGCGTTGTCGGCGGCGCAGGCGTCGACGGAGCGGGAAATGAAGCGTGCCGGTTACATCAAATAGGTGGCTCCCTTGGCTCACACTCCCGAGCTAAGCCCCTCGCAGCCATCCGGCAGCTTGCACCGGATGGCTGCGCCTGCTTTGCAGCCGACGGAAACGGGGACGGGGACCCGACAAACGCAACTGCTCGCGCGGATGCTGCTGACGCCAGCGGTCGCGCTGCTGTTCATCTGGATGATCGTCCCCTTGGCGCTGACGATCTATTTCTCGCTGCTGCGTTACAATCTGCTCGATTCCGAATCCGCGCAGTTCGTCGGCTTTGAGAACTTTCGTTATTTCCTGACCGACCCGGCTTTTCTCGCTTCGCTGCAGAACACACTGGTTCTGGTCGGGTCCGTGCTTGGACTGACCATCCTGCTTGGGATTCCGCTCGCGCTGTTGCTCGACCAGCCGGTCATTGGCCGCAACATCGTGCGGCTGATGGTGATCGCGCCATTCTTCGTGATGCCAACGGTCAGCGCGCTGATCTGGAAGAACCTCCTGATGCATCCGGTTTCTGGCCTGTTCGCCTGGATCGCAAAGCTGTTCGGCGCGCCACCGATCGACTGGTTCAACGACATACCGCTATTCGCAATCATCCTGATCGTCGCCTGGCAATGGCTGCCGTTTGCAACGCTGATCCTTTTAACGGCGCTGCAATCCCTAGACGAAGAGCAGAAGGAGGCGGCGGAGATGGACGGCGCCGGCGCGCTGTCGACCTTCATCTACATCACGCTGCCGCATCTGGCACGACCGATCACTGTCGTGATCCTGATCGAGACGATTTTCCTTCTGACCGTGTTCGCCGAGATCTTCGTCACCACCGGCGGCGGGCCGGGATTGCAGACCACCAACATCGCCTTCCTGATCTATTCGCAGGCGCTGATCCAGTACGACGTAGGCGGTGCCTCCGCGGGCGGGTTGGTGGCGGTGGTCATCGCCAACATCGTGGCCTTCTTCCTGGTCAGGATCGTCGGCCGGAATTTGGAGGCCTGACGCATGGCGCGGATGGCAACAAGCAGGCATGTGGCGGTCTCGACCGTTGCGGCGTGGCTGGTCGGCTTCCTGATCTTCTTTCCGATCCTGTGGATGGTGCTGGCGAGCTTCAAGACCGAGCTCGATGCCTTCGCCATACCGCCAAAATTCCTGTTCTTTCACTGGACCACCGAGAATTATGCCGCCGTGCAGGAGCGCAGCGACTATGTCCATCATGCGCTCAACTCCATCATCGTGGCAGGCGGCTCGACGCTGATCGCGCTGCTGATTGCGATTCCCGCTGCGTGGTCGATGGCGTTCTCGCCGACCAAACGCACCAAGGATGTGCTGCTCTGGATGCTGTCGACCAAGATGATGCCGCCGGTCGGCGTGCTGGTGCCGATCTACCTGATCTACCGCGATTTCGGTTTGCTCGATACTTTGACTGGTCTCGTCTTCATCCTCTGCCTCGGCAATCTGCCGATCGTAATCTGGATGCTGTTTACCTACTTCAAGGAAATCCCGAAGGACATCCTCGAAGCCGCGCGCATGGACGGCGCAACGATCGGCCGGGAGCTCGTCTATGTGTTGACGCCGATGGCCGTCCCGGGGCTCGCATCA
This sequence comes from Bradyrhizobium sp. Arg237L, assembly GCF_029990105.1. Taxonomy (NCBI): domain Bacteria; kingdom Pseudomonadati; phylum Pseudomonadota; class Alphaproteobacteria; order Hyphomicrobiales; family Nitrobacteraceae; genus Bradyrhizobium; species Bradyrhizobium sp. Arg237L. The sequence continues at coordinate 112,164 of NZ_JAQMIL010000004.1, forward strand.
ACGTTGCTCTTGAACTTTATCCTGGCCTGGAACGAGGCGTTCTGGACGTTGAATCTCTCGACGCTGGAGGCCGCGCCGCTGACCGTGTTCATCGCGTCCTATTCGAGTCCCGAAGGGCTGTTCTGGGCCAAGCTATCGGCCGCTTCCACGCTTGCGATCGCGCCGATCCTGGTGCTCGGTTGGTTCAGCCAGCGCCAGCTCGTCCGCGGCCTGACTTTTGGCGCGGTCAAGTAAAACGGAAAGGCTGGAGCCATGGGTCAGATCACGCTTCAGAATGTCCAGAAATCGTTCGGGCCTGTTCGCATCATCAAGGGCGCCGATCTGGATATCTCGGATGGTTCCTTCGTCGTTTTCGTCGGACCTTCCGGCTGCGGCAAGACCACTCTTCTCCGCCTGATCGCCGGGCTCGAGGACGTCAGCGGCGGCAATATCCTGATCGACGGCAAGAACGTCGTCGACGTTCCGCCCGCCAAGCGCGGCCTGTCGATGGTTTTCCAATCCTATGCTCTCTATCCGCATATGAGCGTGCGCGGCAACATCGCCTTCGGCCTGAAGATGGCCGGCCTGCCGAAGGCCGAGATCGACCGGAAGGTGGAGGCCGCGGCAGCAACCCTTAATCTGACGCCGTATCTCGATAGGAAGCCGCGCGAATTGTCGGGTGGCCAGCGCCAGCGCGTTGCGATCGGGCGCGCCATCGTTCGTGAGCCGAAGGCGTTTCTGTTCGACGAGCCCCTGTCAAATCTCGACGCCGCGCTGCGCGTGCAGATGCGTCTGGAGGTCACGCGGCTGCAGAAGCAGCTTGGCACGACGGCCATCTATGTCACGCACGACCAGGTCGAGGCGATGACAATGGCGGACAAGATTGTGGTGCTCAATGGCGGCAAGATCGAGCAATACGGGACGCCGCTCGAACTCTACGAAAAGCCGGCCAATCTGTTCGTCGCCGGCTTCATCGGCTCGCCGAAAATGAACTTCATCTCCGGCGAGGTCGCAGGCCGCCATGACGCGGCCACCATTGGCGTTCGGCCCGAGCACCTGAAAATCGCGCGCGACGGCGAGGGATGGCCGGGAAACATCATGGTCGCCGAGCATCTCGGCAGCGACACCTTTCTCTATGTCGACGCTGGCTCAATTGGAACACTCACCGCGCGCCACGTTGGCGAGCTCGATTTGAGCGCCGGCGACCGTGTCCTGCTGTCGCCGGATCCCGGCCGCCTGCATCGGTTCGATGAAAGCGGAAAATCGCTGCGGGCTTAACAGGAAGACCAAGATGTATCTGGAAAAATTCAAACTACCCGGCAAAACCGCAGTCGTAACCGGGGGCGGGCAGGGGATTGGCCTCGCCTGTGCTGAGGCGCTGGCGGAGGCCGGCGCGAGGGTCGTGATTGCCGATCGCGATGCGGCGGTAGCCGGCGAAGCGGGCGCCTATCTGAGCGGGAAGGGCTATCAGGCCGAGGTCGCGGTCGTGGACGTGACGGATTCACGGCGCGTTACCGAGGTTGCTGACGAACTCGTCGCCCGCTACGGCCGGGTCGATGTCCTCGTCAACAATGCCGGCATCGCGCGCAGCGAGACTCCGGCCGAAACCGTGACCGACGAGCACTGGCTGAATGTCATTGACGTCAATCTCAACGGCACCTTCTGGTGCTGCCGCGCCTTCGGCAGGCACATGCTTCAGGCGCGGACGGGCAATATCGTCAATATCGGCTCGATGTCCGGCTTCATCGTCAATAAGCCGCAGGAGCAGTGCTACTACAACGCCTCCAAGGCCGCGGTGCACCATCTGACCAAATCGCTCGCAGCCGAATGGGGCGCACGCGGCGTGCGCGTCAACGCGGTGGCGCCGACCTATATCGAGACGCCCCTGAACGCATTCGTGAAGGACAACCCCCGCATGTACGACGCCTGGATCGGCGGCACCCCGATGGCGCGGATGGGGCAGGTGGAGGAGATCGCCTCGGTGGTCCTGTTCCTGTCATCGGAGGCGGCCAGCCTCATGACGGGAAGCATCGTTCTTGTCGATGGTGGCTATACTTGCTGGTAAGCTTGCGTCAAAACTGACGGGAGCGAACATGCGGCAAGCCTTCATCGGCATCGACGTCGGAACCTCCAGCACGCGCGCGGGCATCTTCGACGAAAACGGAGCCCTGCTCGCAACTGCAAAACAGCCGATCGCGGTCTGGCACGAGGCAGGCGACATTGTCGAGCAGTCGTCGTCGGATATCTGGGCGGCCAGCGTTTCGGCCGTCCGCAGCGCGATGGCGGAAGCCGCGATATCGTCCGAGCTCGTGAAGGGCATCGGCTTCGACGCGACCTGCTCGCTGGTCGCGCTCGATCGGCATGGCGAACCACTGACGGTGAGTACATCCGGCGACAAGCAGCGCAATGTCATCGTCTGGATGGATCATCGCGCGATCGAGGAAGCACGGCTGATCAACGATACGCAGGATGAGGTGCTGCGCTATGTCGGCGGCTCCATCTCGCCCGAGATGGAGATGCCGAAGCTGCTCTGGCTGAAGCGGCACTTGCGCGATAGTTTTGATCGCGCCGGGCATTTCTTCGACCTGGCCGACTTCCTCTCGTGGCGCGCGACAGGGTCGCTCGCGCGCTCGACCTGCACGGTGACTTGCAAGTGGAACTACCTCGCGCATGAGGAGCGCTGGAGCGCGCCATATTTTCAGCGCGTGGGCTTGAAGGAATTCGTCGAGGACGAATATCGCAGGATCGGCACCGAGATCGTCGCCCCTGGAACACCGCTGGGGTTTGGCCTGACGGAACAGGCGGCGCGGGATTTCGGGTTGAGACCGGGGACGCCGGTCGGCGCCTCGCTGATCGATGCACACGCCGGCGGCCTCGGCGCGATCGGCGGTCGGGACGCATCGGGGGCTGAGGTCGATGTCTGCAATCGCCTCGCCTACATCATGGGGACCTCCGCCTGCATCATGGCGACAACGGTCGACCCCTGCTTCGTGCCCGGCGTCTGGGGGCCCTATTACTCCGGCATGGTGCCCGGCTTTTGGCTCAACGAAGGCGGGCAATCGGCGGCAGGTGCTGCGATCGATTATTTGATCCGCTCCCATCCGGCCCACGCCGAGGCGAGCGACGCGGCAAGGCGCAACGGCGTGGAGATCATCCAGGTCCTCGAGGAGCGGATCATGGCCCGTGCGGGGCAGGCGAGCAGGGCGGCGCTGCTGGCGCGCGACGTTCATGTGCTGCCGGAATTCCTCGGCAACCGCTCGCCCTATGCCGATCCCGACACGCGCGCCGTCATTGCCGGCCTCGATCTCGATACGGATATCTGCGCGATGGAGCGTCTGTTCGTGGCGGGATTGTGCGGGCTCGCCTATGGCCTCGCCGACGTCATCGATGCCTTCAGGGCGCAGGGGGTCAACAGCAAGCTGATCGTCATGGGCGGCGGCGCAGGAAGGAGCCCGCTGGTGCGGCAGATCATGGCGGATACGACGGGCCTCACGGTGGCGCTGCCGCAAACGGCGGAGCCGGTCCTGCTCGGGGCGGCCATGCTCGGCGCCGTCGCCGCTGGTGCCTATGCCTCACTCGGCGAGACCATGGCCGCAATGTCGGCGCTCGGTCGCCAGACTGAGCCGGCCGCGCCGGGCATGGAAGAATTCCACCACCGAAAGCGGGAGGTGTACAGGCTGCTGCGTCGGCTTGATCGCGGAAGCCGTGAGGCGATGCGCGGTTTTGAGATCAACCGCGGCTAATCTCGAAAGGCTGAAAACGATGTTGCTGAGCTGTGGCGATGCGCTGATCGACTTCGTGCCCGTTGCGGCCGCGGACGGGCGCGAGGCAGTGCGGCCGGCGGTCGGAGGCTCTTGTCTCAACGTCGCGGTCGGACTGGCGCGGCTTGGTGCGCCGACGGGCTTTGTCGGTGGCGTCTCGACCGACCTGTTCGGCCGCATGATCGCCGACCACGCCGTGGCGTCCGGCGTCGACCTTCGCTATGCCACCCGCAGCGACCGCCAGACCACGCTCGCTTTCGTCCGAATGGTCGCAGGCGAGTCGCAATATGCTTTCTATGACGCGGAAACGGCGACGCGGGAATGGACCTATGCGCAGGGCAAAATTCCGTTCGAGACGATCGAGGCCGTCCACATCGGCTCAACGACGCTGGTCAACCAGAGCGGAGCCGTGGAAACCGCCGCGATGGTCGCCGATGCCAAATCATCGGCGACGATCTCGTTCGACCCGAACTGCAGGCCCAATCTGGTCAAAGACAAGACAGCCTATCTCGCGCGCATGGACAGGTTTATCGACAGCGCGGACATCGTTCGCATGTCGGACGTAGACTTCGACTATCTCTACGGGAAAGAGGCTTACGCCGCGAAGGCGGAAGAGTTCCTGGCTGGCGGTGGCAGCCTGTTTGTCATTACGCGCGGAATGAAAGGAGCCCAGGCCTGGCATCCGGCGGCCGGTGCCATTGAAGTCGGGGCACCCGCGGTCACGGTTGTGGACACGATCGGCGCCGGCGACAGCTTTCAGGCCGCGCTGCTGTTCGCTCTGCATAAGCAGGGCAGGCTCGGCAGGAGCGGTCTGAAGGACACCAAGGCCAACGAGCTTCGCTCCGCGCTATCGTTTGCGTGCAGTTGCGCCGCGCTGACCTGCACGCGGGTTGGGGCAGATCCGCCCCGCAGCAACGAAGTTGCTTGGAAGTGTTAGAGGCATTGGTCGCCGCGACGCTCGACTATTCTTCGCGGTGAAGGCGGAAAAATAAGCGCAGCCAATAATCGACGTTACGCTGACGGTGCGTCGTCTACGACGGCGCCGCCGCGTGCCTTGTTGCCGATTTCAATACGCCGGCTTGCCGGGCCGCATGCCGTCCGTTTGGCGGCAAGCTCGTCCGCGCTCCGCGCATCCGAAACGACACCCTCACGATTTCATTAAATCGTTTCATTGACAGGCCGACCATAACGGCACATAGTCTCTAACCAAGTGCTGAAACAATAATCATAGGGAAGGGACGCCAACGCTCGGGCTAGGTGCGGACTTCGCTCAAGCGGTCCGACTGAATAAATTACAACGTCAAATCAATGTGTTGCTTGCATGTTGCGTCCGCCCTCTGATGGGATGACGCGACCGCGCGAAGCCAGATGTCGCGTGCCTCGCAGCAGGCGTCAACAGTAAGACAATCAAAATAAATGAAACGATCCATAATGGGAGGGTGCGAATGAAGATAACGCGTCGTGATTTGCTGTTGGCCGGCGCCGCAATCAGCGCTTCGAGTGTCGTGTCCGGGCCGTCCGCGCTGGCCGCCGGACCGGAGCTCAAACTCGGCGTCGTCGGCGTGCTTTCCGGGCCGGCTGCGCAGTGGGGGCTCGCGCTCAAGGGCGCGGCGGAGTTCGCCGCTGCAGAGGCCAATCGCGACGGCCTGGTCAAGATCGACGGCGCGCCCTGTCAAGTCAGTGTCGTCGCGATCGATAGCAAATACACGGCAGAGGGCGCCGCCGCGGCAGCAAATACGCTCGCGGCGCAGGGCGTAAAATTCATCATCGGTCCCATCGGTTCACCCGAACTCACCGGGCTGAAGCCCATCGCCAAACGCAATTCGATGTTGGTGATGGGCAATGGTTACGCCAAGGACGCGCTGGGTCCGCAATGGCCCCTGGTGTTCCATGTCGGCCCTGGTCCGTCAGGATGGGCCGATCCGATTATCAAGATCGCCAAGCAAAAATTCGGCATCAAGAGCGTTGTCCTCGTCGCTCCGAACGATCAGGGCGGCACGGATATCGCAAGCGTCGATGCGGACGCCTACAAGAAGAACGGTATCGCTGCGACCGAGGAGTACTACCAGCGCGGCACCACCAATTTTGCGCCGATCGTGACGCGCATCATGAACGCAAAACCGGAGGCTGTGGATCTCGCGTCCTCGCCGCCCGGCGACGCCGGCATCATGGTCAAGCAATTGCGCCAAGCCGGGTTCGAAGGACCGATCGGGCGCCTCGGTGGTCCAGGCTATGGCGAAATCTCCCGGGTTGCCGGCGGCGACGCCGTGCTGAAGGACTTCTATTGGTACGAGCCGGTTCTGGTCGACGAGAAGGTCCAATTGATCGCCGACGAATACAAGAAGCTGTTCGGCACCGAGCGGCCTGAGAACAATCTGTTTTTCCAGTGGGTGTCCGGCGCCCGCATGGTCGTAAAGGCGATCGCAAAAGCGGGCACGACCACCGACACCGAAAAGGTGGCTCAGGCTCTCCGTGCATTGCCCGTGGACGATCCAAATGTCGGTTCAGGACATTGGATCGGCAAGGAATTCTTCGGCATCAACCAGGAGCTATCGTTCCCCTTCGGCGTGGGACTGGTCACCGACGGAAAATTGCAGCCGATCGTTCCGGTCGAAGCGGCCACAGGCAAATAGCGGAGTTCCTGTGGAAGGCATCGTTGCCACCGGCCTCATTGGCATCAGCCTGGGCGCGCAGTATGCGCTGCTCGCCCTCGGCTTCACCCTGATCTTCGGCATTCTCGGCGTGGTCAATTTCGCCCATGGCGGATTCTATGTGCTCGGAGGCTACCTCGCTTATTCGGCGGTGACCTATCTCGGTCTGCCCTATGCGCTGGCAGTGATCGCGGCCGCACTCGGCACGACGGCGCTGGGTTATCTCTTCGAGCGTCTCATCCTCGATCACGTGATCGACGATCACTTGGCGACACTGATGCTGACGCTCGGTCTCTATTTGATGATGTCGAGCGGCCTTCTGGTGATGTTCGGACCGCAGTCGCCTGCATTCAGCTTTCCCCTGACGGGCGTCCTTCGCGGGCACGGCTTCTATGTCCCGATCGAGAATCTCGTGGTCCTTGTCGTCTGTCTGGTGGGTATCCTCTCGATCTATGCCCTGATTTACTACACCGATTTCGGCCGCGCCTTGCGCGCGCTCGCTGACGACCGTGCCGTCGCCACGGCGCAGGGACTGCGTCCAAAGCTTCTGTTCCCGACCGCGTTTGCGCTGGCCACCGGGCTTGCGGGTCTCACTGGCGCGCTGGTCACGCCTATCCTGTCACTTGCACCGCATGTCGGCGACCCCGTGCTGGCGACCTCGTTCCTCATTGTCATTCTTGGTGGCCTCGGAAGCATTGGCGGCGCAACCGTTGCGGCCTTTCTCGTCGGCATGGTGGAAGCGTTCTCGGCGGTCTATCTCGGAGGATCGAAAGGCGCCCTCGCATTGTTCGTGCTCGTCCTGATCATGTTGGTGGTCAGGCCGTCCGGCCTGTTCGGCCATCGAGTACGTGGAGCCTGAGCCATGGCAAGCATTGACCTTGGCGCCACACGTGGCGGCTCCATTGCCGAGACGGCAAGCGTTGTTGTCATCGCCGCAGCCTTCGTCATCCCCTGGATCAGCCAGAACCCCGCAGTCTACTCGCTGGCCAATCAGATCCTGATTGGGGTCACCGCTGCGTTGAGCGTCTACATCATGCTGCGCATGAACCTGATGACGTTTGCGGTGCCCACGTTCATGGCGATCGGAGGCTATACCGCGGCGATCCTCGGTCTCCGCCATGGTGTGACGGACGTTCTGCTGCTCGGCATCGCCAGTTTCGTGGTGCCGGCGCTGTTTGCATTGCCGCTCGGCGCGTTGGTGCTCCGTCTCACCGGCGTCTACTTCGTGCTGGTCACCTTCGTCCTCACCGAGATCACGCAGCTCGTGCTGTTCGAGATGCCGGGCTGGACCGGAGGGGCCAACGGTCTGGTCGGCATGCCCGCAGTGACCATCTTCGGGATCGAACTCGGCGACAATCGCGCGGTGCTCCTGGTCACGACCGGCCTGGCGCTCGCCGGTGCGCTGATCACGGCCGCAGTTACTCGCGGCTTGCGCCAGCATTTTGCGGCGATCGAAGAGAACGAGTTGCTGGCGCAATCTCTCGGGCTTGTTGTCTGGCACTACAAGGCGTTCGGCTTCGCGATCGCCGGCGGTGTTTCCGGGCTCGCTGGCTTTGCGTTGGTCAACATGCTGCTCACCGCGCATCCGACCTCGTTCAGTCCACTCTCATCGGTGAACTACATTGCCTACACGATCATCGGTGGGAAGGGCACCATGCTCGGGCCGCTCGTCGGCGGAGCCTTGCTGATATGGGCGGGAGAAATCTTTGCGCTACGCGGTGAATTTTCCCAGCTCCTGTTCGGATTCCTCATCGTGGTCGTGGTGCTCGCGGCGCGAGAGGGCATCGTTGGCTCCGTCACTCGGTTTCTCCTGTTCCTAAGTTCGCGCGTTCTCCGCCGGTCCACCATCAACCCTGGGTCCGGCGCCCTGGGGGCCCCGGCCGCCACGGAGTCGCAGCCATGACGAGGAGCAGAGAGCCGCTTCCCAGAGAAGCGGCACGGACCGAGAGCAGTTTTGGCGAAGGGTTTGTGATGCCCCCAGGCGACGTCCTCGGTGTCATGGGACCGCGGTTCGACCGACGTGAAGCTGTCGTCGGCATCGCGAACTCATCGATGCGTCTCGAGGTCACCGGTATCTGCAAGCGTTTCGGCGGTCTGCACGTCTTCAATGACGTGAGCTTCTCGATCTCGCCGGGAGAAGTGCTCGGCGTGATCGGCCCCAACGGTGCCGGCAAGACCACCTTGATCAACGTGATCTGCGGCATGCTTGCGCCAACCAGCGGCCGCGTCTTGCTCGGCAGCCGCGACATGACGGGAAAGTCGCTCCACGCCGTGAGCCGCGCGGGCATCGTCCGCAGCTTTCAGCAGACCAATACGTTCCGCACTGCCACGGTGCGCGAGAATATCTCGCGCGCGGTGCGCTTCAGCAATGGCGGAGAGGGCGTGTGGCAGGCCATCACGCCGCTGATCGACGAATTCGAGCTTGCCGCGCACCTCGACGAGCAAAGCGACAAGCTGCCTTACGGATTGCAGAAGATGCTCGGCCTCGTGCTTGCCTGCGCGGTGCGGCCGAAAGTGCTGTTGCTGGATGAGCCGGCGGCTGGCCTTGAACGGCGCGAGCGCCTGCGCGTCGACGCGTTTGTCCGTCACGCCGTGACGGAATTGGGGTGCGGTGTTCTGATCGTTGAGCATGACATGGAGCTCGTGCGTCGGCTCTGCCCAAAGATCCTGGTGCTCGATTCCGGCCGCGTGCTCGCCGAAGGCTCGCCTGCGGAAGTGCTGTCACGCAACGACGTCATCGACGCCTATCTCGGGACGATGGACGAGGCAGAAGCATGATGCTCGTGGTGCAAAATCTCGAAGTCCGCTATGGCGGCATCACCGCCCTGCGGGGTGTCTCGATCGAAGTTGCAGAGGGCGAGACAGTCCTGCTGGTCGGCGCCAACGGGGCAGGCAAATCAAGCCTGATCAATGCCGTCATCGGCCTTGCCGGCGCTGCGCGCGGCACGGTGCGTTTTGCCGGCCGGGACATCAGCGCGCTCGCATGCGACGGCAGGGCGCGGGCCGGCATGGGTTATTCGCCGGAAGGCCGCCACGTGTTTCCGACCATGTCGGTCGCCGACAACGTTCTGAGCGGTGCCTGCGGGCGAGGCCGTGCCCCACAACGCGAAGCCTGGGACTGGCTCTGCAGCCTCTTTCCGATGCTGCGGGAGCGCGCCAGTCAGCCGGCGGGACAGTTGTCCGGCGGTCAGCAGCAGATCGTGGCTCTGGCCCGGGCCATGAGCTCGTTTCCCAAGCTGCTGCTGTTGGATGAGCCTTTCCTCGGGCTTGCCCCGGTGTGGATCGCGCGGATCAGCGAGGCGATCCGCCATATGCAGGCGCGTGGCACCACGATCCTCATGACCGAGCAAATGGCCCGGCCGGCGCTCAAGCTTGCCTCGCGCGGCTATGTGATGCGCGGCGGCGAGATCAGGCGAAGCGGTTCGGTGACTGAAATACGCGATGTCGCGTTGGCCGAGGAGTATCTGTGATGGCTCAAATCAACGCAACAACGCGTCTTGGCGCCTTTGTCGCGGCGGCGGCTGAAGCAGAGCTCGCCGCCGAGATCGCGGTGAAGGCGGCGATCTGTCTGCTCGATTCACTTGGACTTGCGTTAGCGTCACGTGACGAACCGACGGCCACGGCTGCGCGGGCGATGACGACGGATGCCGCTCCGAGCCCGCGAAGTGCGCGGATCTGGGCCAGCGGCACACACGTGCCATTGTCCGAAGCGGTGCTTGCCAATGGCATTGCCGTTCATGCGCATTTCCAGGACGATACCGACCACGATTCATGGACCCATCCCGGATCGTTGATCTCGCCGGTCGTCGTGTGCTTGGGCGAGGCGCGCGACGCGCCGTTGCGCCTCGTCCTCAATGCGCTCGTGGCTGGATATGCCACGCTGAAATGGCTCGGCGCCGGCGAGGCCGTTGCCCGCGGTCTGATCGGGCGAGGCGTGCGCACCAGTCCGACGTTTGGCACCATCGCGGCGGCCGCTGCCGGTGCCGCAGCGCTTGGTCTCGATCCGTCGAAGGCCATGAATGCAGTCGCTATCGCGGCCTCCACGACAGGAGGAACGTTGGAGCCGGTGCGCTGCGGGTCCGACGAATGGCGTGTGCAGAACGGGCGCGCCGCTCACGGCGGGTTCGTCGCCGCTGAGCTCGCTGCGCGCGGCGTGCGAGGGGCGCCCGATGCGCTGGAAGGGCCGAAGGGTTTTCTGCGCTCACTTGCCGGCCTTGACCGCACGCCTGAGACCTGGCTGAAAAATCCCGATCCCGCGACGATGATCGGCATCATGGCCAAACCGTTCGCCACCCTCGGCGACAACATGTCTGCCGTGATTGCAGCCAGCCTGCTCAACCGCGACGGCATCGACCTTGCGCACGTCAAGCGGATCACCGTGACGATCTGGCGTCCCTACACGGAGTATCCCGGAACATCCTTCAAGGGACCATTCACGAGCATCGTCCAGACGCAGGCGAGTACCGCCTTCGCGGTTGCTGCCATGCTTCGCTACGGCCGGCTTGATTACGAGATGGGTGCCGAGCACCAGCGGGATCCAGAGATCCTGGCGCTGGTCGAGAAGACAACGGTGCTGCCCGACGATGTCGGGACGCATCTTGATGCAATCGTCGAGGTCGAGATGGATGACGGCGGCCGCTATCGCCGCACCGCGCGCGAAGCGCCCAGGACACTGGTCTTCCAGGACGAGGCACGCGCCACCGAAGTATTCGAAGCCCGGATGGCGCGATCGGGATCCCCATCCGGTGCCGCAGGCCGGCTGGCTGCGGAGGTGTTCGCCTCCGCGCGCAATGGCGGAACGATGTCGATCCGCGCGCTGCTCGATCGTGTCACCTCGTTTCAGGGAGAAAACAGATGAAACTCGGATTGGAAGGCAAGACGGCCATCGTCACCGGCGGCAGCAAAGGCATCGGACTCGAGACGTGCCGGCTGCTGGCCGAGGAGGGGGTGAAGGTGCTCATCTGTGCACGGCGCGAGGATGCGCTCGCCGAAGCACGCGCCGACATCGAGAGGACCACGGGCGCGAAGGTCGAGACCTTGTCGGTCGACGTGACCGATTTGAAGCAGATCGAGCAACTGCCGATGGTCGCCCGCGACCGTCTCGGCCGCATCGATATCCTCGTCAACAATGCCGGCACCGGCACCTACAAGCCGTTCCTCGAGGTGACCGACGAGGAATTGCAGTACGGCATGGCGATCAACTTCTTCGCCCAGTTTCGCATTTGCCAGCGCATCATTCCGGTCATGATCCAGCAGAAGGGTGGCAGCATCGTCAACGTCTCGGGCGAGACCGGCATCATGGTGACGATGCCGCCCTTCCTGTCGTCCTGTACCGGGCCGGCCAAGTCGGCTGAGATCAGATTCTCCAAGATCCTCGCCAACGAGTTTGGGCCGCACAATATCCGCATCAACTGCGTGGTTCCCGGCTTCGTCAACACGCCGGAGCGCTTCGCGAAATGGGAGCGCGAACTCGCCAAGCGCAATCTGAGCGCCGACGACGCCGAGGCTGAACGGCGGCGCTGGTCCGAGAACAATTCGATGCGCAACACGCGCTGGGGCACGCCACAGGAGCTCGCCAATCTGATCGTGTTCGCGCTGTCGGACCGGGCGAGCTTTGTCAATGGCGCGGTGCTCGTGGCCGACAACGCGATGGATAAGTCCTGAAGCGTGGGTCGGAAAGCTTGGACGGAATGATGACGATGGCGAAACGGGGATGCAGCACCCCATCGAGGAGAATGTAATGGCCGAGATCGACAAGCCGCTGAAAGGCATCACCGTCGTGGAGCTCGGTCACAGCGTGGCCGCGCCCTATGCCGGGCTGATCCTGGCTGATCTCGGTGCGCGCGTGATCAAAGTCGAGAACCCGAAGAGTGGCGACTATGCGCGGGGCTGGGGGCCTCCATTCTGGAACGAGACCGCCAGCGCCTTCCACTGTCTCAACCGCGGCAAGGAGGATGTTACGGTCGACTTTGGCGATGCGCGTGAATGCCGCGAGCTGAAGGCGCTCATTCTTTCGCAAGCCGACGCCGTGATACAGAATCTGCGGCCGGGCATTCTTGGCAAGTTCGGGCTCACGGCCGAGGCGCTGCTTGCCGAGAAGCCTGCGCTGATCTGGTGTGACATTGGGGCGTTCGGCACCAAGGGGCCGCTCGCGAGCAAGCCGGGTTATGATCCGCTGGCGCAGGCCAGCACGGGGATCATGAGTGTCACGGGCGAAGGTGGACGGCCGCCGGTGCGGGTCGGCGTTTCCCTGATCGACATGGGGTCTGGTATGTGGGCCGTGATTGGCTTGCTCGCCTCGCTGGTTGCGCGCAAGAGCGGCGCCGAGGGACGGATCGTCTCGACGTCGCTTTACGAGACCGGCCTTGCCTGGATGACCGTGCCGCTTGCCGGTTACGCGGCATCCGGAGAAGTGCGCAAGCCCTACGGTTCGGGCACGGCGGAGATCGTGCCGTATCAGGCTTTCGAGGCGTCCGATGGCTGGCTGATGATTGCCGCCGGCAACGACAATCTGTTCCGCAAACTCTGCGGCGCATTGAGACTCGAGGCGCTTGCGTCCGATCCGGCCTTCGCCACCAACGCGGCCCGGGTCGTCAACCGCGGGCGGCTCTTGCCGCAGATCGAAGACGCGGTGCGGCAATATACGGGCGAGGCGCTCGGCAAGCTGCTTGACGAGGCCGGGGTGCCCAATGCGCCGCTGCTCGGCATCGATGAAGTCGCCAAGCATCCGCAGACGCGCGCGCTCGATATGACGGTGCGTTGCGATGACGACGACATCGAGCTGGTCGGCATTCCCCTTGCTTTCAACGGGGCGCGCCCCCGGGCGCGCACGCCGGCTCCGACGTTAGGTCAGCACAACGCCATCCTTCGGACATCCGCCAGCAGGGAGACCGCCAATGCGAAGTGATTTCGAGACGATCACCGCGGAACGGCGGGACAATCATATCCTGCTGGTTACCTTAAACCGGCCGGACGCCGCCAATGCCATGAACACCCAGATGGGTCTCGACCTGATGGAGCTGTTCGAGGGGCTCACCATCGATCTCGAAGGCCTCCGCGTTGCGATTCTGACCGGCAGCGGCGCGAAGGCGTTTTGCGCCGGCGGCGATCTCAAGCAGCGCAACGGGATGACCGATGAGGCGTGGCAGGCCCAGCATCTCGTGTTCGAGCGTATGCTGCGCGCGATCCTGGCCTGCCCGATTCCCATCATTGCAGCGGTGAACGGCGCCGCATATGGCGGCGGCTGCGAGATCGCGGCGGCGGCCGATTTCGTCTACGCCGCGACCAACGCACGCTTTGCGCTCACGGAGGTGACGCTCGGCATCATGCCCGGGGCGGGCGGTACGCAGAACCTGCCGCGCGCCATCGGCGAACGCCGCGCCAAGGAAGTCATCCTCTCCGGCCTGCCGTTCTCGGCCGAGGCGGCGGAGCGCTGGGGACTGGTCAATCGCGTGCTGCCGCCGGAGGAACTGCTGGAAGCAACGCTGGCCATCGCCGAGCGGATCGCCGGCAATGGTCCGGTCTCGGTGCGCCAGGCCAAGCAGGCGATCCACCGTGGTCTGCAGATGTCTCTTGCCGACGGCCTTGCGTTCGAAATCGAGGCCTACAACCGGCTGGTCCCGACTTCGGACCGCCGCGAAGGCGTGCTCGCCTTCAACGAGCGTCGCAAGCCGAACTTCCAGGGCAAATAGCGGAGGCGCGAGATGCGTGAGAAAGCTCATGTTCGCGAGGTCGGGCCGAGGGATGGATTGCAGCTCGTGAAGACGATCCTGCCAAGCGCGCGCAAGCTCGCCTGGTGTCGCGGCATGGTCCGGGCGGGCATCAACGACATCGAGGTGACGTCCTTCGTGCCGCCAAAGGTGATTCCCCAGTTTGCCGATGCGGAGGAGGTGGCCCGTGGTGCGGCCGCGATCACCGGCTGCCGGCCTTCGGTGCTGGTGCCGAACCTGCGCGGTGCGGAGCGCGCGTTTGCGCTGGATCTGGCGCAGGTCAACTATGTGCTGTCGGCGAGCGAGGAGCACAACCTCGCCAATGTCCGGCGCAGCACCGAGGAATCGTTGCAGGATTTCGCGCGCATCGTCGCAGCGCGTGATCAACGCGCCGGCGCGCGCATTGCGCTCGGCGCCGGGATTGCCACGGCCTTCGGTTGCACCATTTCCGAATCGGTGTCGGAGGCGCGGGTCGTTGAGATCGCGGTGCGGCTTGCCGAAATGGGAGCCGATGAGATCATCGTCGCCGACACCGTCGGCTACGGCGATCCGGGTCAGGTCCGCCGGTTGATGAAGGCGGTGATCGCCGCCGTCAGTCGCGTTCCCGTCGCGTGCCATTTCCACGATACCCGCGGGCTCGGTCTTGCCAATGTCACCGCCGCGCTTGAAGCCGGCGTTCGCGCCTTCGATGCGTCGCTCGCGGGACTTGGCGGCTGTCCCTTCGCGCCCGGCGCGACCGGCAACATCGACACTGAAGACACCGCGTTCCTGCTGGAGCAACTCGGCTTCGATACCGGCGCCGATGTCGAAGCGCTGATTGCATTGCGCGAGGAGGTCGAAAGTTGGCTGCCGGGCGAGCGGTTCTCCGGCGCCATCGCCCGCGCCGGATTGCCGAAGACCTATCGCGGCGCTGCCCGGGTTGCCGTCTGAAAGGATACTGCATGAACTATCACGACACTTCCCACCAGGCTGAGGCCGACGTCACCGTCGTCGTAGGCGAGGATTTTCCGGAGCTGCGCAGCACGGTCCGAAAAATCTGCGAAAGATTCCCCGGCGAATACTGGCGCGCGCTCGATGAGCGCAGCGGCTATCCGGCCGAATTCGTCGCCGCCCTGACCGAGGCGGGGTTTCTCGGCGCCCTCATTCCGGAGGAATACGGCGGCTCGGGCCTGCCGCTGCGCGCGGCGGCTGTGATCCTCGAAGAGATCAATGCCAATGGCTGCACGGCGAGCCCGGCGCATGCGCAGATGTACATCATGGGCACGCTGTTGCGCCACGGCAGCGAAAAGCAAAAGCGCACCTATCTTCCGGATATCGCCGCCGGAAAGTTACGGCTGCAGGCCTTTGGCGTGACCGAGCCCAATACCGGCTCCGACACCACCCAGCTCAAGACGCGGGCGGAGCGCCAGGGCGACGTCTACGTGATCAATGGCCAAAAGATATGGACTTCGCGTGCGCTCTATTCCGATCTCATGCTGCTGCTCGCACGCACCACGCCGCTCGATCAGGCGAAGCGTCGTACCGAGGGACTTTCGGTGTTCCTCGTCGATCTGCGCGAGGCCAAGGGCAATGGCGTCGAGATCCGCCCGATCAAGGCGATGATCAACCACAACACCACCGAGGTCTTCATCGAGAACCTGCGGGTCCCGGCCGAGAATTTGATCGGCGAGGAGGGACAGGGCTTTCGCTACATCCTCGACGGCATGAACGCCGAGCGCATCCTGGTCGCTTCCGAATGCGTCGGCGATGGACGCTGGCTGCTCAACAAGGGTGTCGCCTACGCCAATCAGCGCAGCGTGTTTGGCCGCCCGATCGGACAGAACCAGGGCGTCCAGTTTCCGCTGGCGCGCGCCTACGCCGAGCTCGAGGCGGCCGACATGATGTGCCGGCGCGCCGCGGCGCTATTCCAGGCCGGACGCCCGTGCGGTGCTGATGCCAATATCGCCAAACTGCTTGCCTCCGAAGCGACGTGGAAGGCGGCCGATACGACGTTCCAGACCCATGGCGGCTTCGCCTTTGCGCAGGAATACGACGTCGAGCGCAAGTGGCGCGAGGTCAGACTTTACCAGACGGCCCCGATCTCGACCAACATGGTGCTCGCCTATGTGGCGCAGCACGTGCTCGGTCTTCCCCGATCCTATTGAGGAGGCGACCATGCTTGATATCACACGCGAGACCGCAAATTTCGTCGCGGGCCTGAGGCCCGCAGACTTGCCTGATCGGTGCAAGGAGGCCGCGCGCACCGGCATCATCGATTGTGTCGGCGTCATGATTGCAGGCGCGGCCGAGCAACCGGTGCGCATCGTCTCGGCGATGCTCGCACCTTCCACACAGAACGACGGGGCGCCAGAAATTCCCTCGGGCCGCAACCTCGCGGCGTCAGATGCCGCGCTCGTCAACGGCGTCGCGGCGCATGTGCTCGACTATGACGACGTGGCGCTTGCCGGTCATCCGAGCGCAGTGCTCGTTCCAGCCATCCTGGCCGAAGGCTGGTCGCTCGATTCGAGTGGCACTGATGCGGTTGCCGCCTATGTTGCAGGATATGAGCTGTGGGCCCAGCTCGCAGATCTCGAACCAGGGCACCTGCACGAGCGTGGCTTCCATCCGACAGCGGTGATGGGTGCGCTCGCAACCGCAGCAGCATGTGCCCGCCTGCGCGGGCTCGGCCCCGAGAAGACGGCGCACGCCGTCGCCATCGCGGCCTCGCTGGCCTCAGGTCTTGTCGCCAATTTCGGTACGATGACGAAATCGCTGCACGCCGGCCGCACGGCGCAATCGGGCGTGCTCGCCGCGCGGCTGGCGGACCAGGGATTCACGGCTTCGCTGGATGTGCTGGAACACCGAACCGGGTTCCTGCGTGCCCATTCCCCGTCCGGCACCCCAAGAATCGAGGACGGTACTCTCGACATCGGCAGGCACTGGCGGCTGGCCGAGCTTGGAATCAACGTGAAGCGCTATCCGACCTGCTATGCCACGCATCGCTCGATCGACGCAATGCTCGGCCTGGTCGACTTGCACAAGCTGAACCCATCTGAAGTCAGCGAGATTCGGGTTCATACCGGCGTCACGCAAAAGCTGATGTTGCGCAACAGCAATCCGCAGACGGGGCTCGAAGCAAAATTCAGCATGGAATTCGCGATGGCCGCCGCACTCATCGCGCGCCGGGTCGGTCTTGCCGAATTGACCGATGAATTCGTCACGCGGCCGGACGTCGGTGCCACCCTCGCGAAGGTGCGCTGCACGACGACCGACGAGATCATGCCCGGCGACCAACCTTTTGCGCCGTCGGACCGGGTGAGCGTTGTGCTCGCGTCAGGCGAGGTGCTGGAACACGCACCCGTAGTGCATGCCAAGGGCAGTTGGCAGACGCCACTCACGCGCGAGGAGCTGAGGGAAAAGTTCCTGGACTGCGGGACGCGCGTGTTCAGCCGCGCCCACGCCAGCGACTTGTTCGAGCAGCTCTGGCGCTTGGAAGAGATCGGCTCTTTGCGCTCGCTTCGCCTGACAAGGGACCGGACCGACGCATGACAGGAGCAGGAGACGGCGGAGGCTCGAAGCCCCGCATCTGGCACCAGTCGGTCAACGAACTCGACCACCTGGCGGTCTACAAGCGTGCGCTGGAAGCGCACGCGGCGGAAATCCTCGGCAATGACGCCGAGCTTATCGTGCATGGTCTTCCCTCGGGGAGCTATGGCGGAGCGTCGGCCACGGCGGTGCTAGGCAATGCCTATGCCTATCACCGCATTCTCGGCCGAGTGATCGATAACGCGATCAAAGCGGAACGGGAGGGCTATGAGGCCTTTGTGATCGGCTCCTTCAGCGAGCCGTTCTTGCGCGAGATCCGTTCGGCTGTCGACATTCCTGTCGCCTCGCTCACGGAGAGCGGCCTTCTCGTCGGTTGCTCGCTCGGACGCTACGTTGCGCTAGTGTCAAATGCGCCGGCGGTGCAATGGATGACGAAGGTTGCGGTCGACAAGCATGGGCTTGCTGCACGTGTGCTTGATGTCGTCGCCCTTGATCCGCCGCTTGATGAGCCGGCGCTGGCCGCCGCCTATGCCGACCCGGCACCTGTGATCGGCAATTTTGCGGCCGCAGCCGAACGCCTGGTGGCGCGCGGCGCCGATGTGATCATTCCGGCTGAAGGCGTGCTTGCCGAGCTTCTCGTCCGTCACGGCGTGCGCGAGATCGCCGGCGCACCGGTGATTGACGTGTTCGCGGTCGCCTGGGCTTACGCGCTCATGGAAGTTCGACTTTGGTCGAGGGCCGGGCTTCGCGTCGGCCGAAGCTGGCATCACAGACGCGACGATCCCGCGGTCGTCGCCCGACTTTGGGAGGAGAGTGTCCGATGAGCAGGTTTCCCGAGACGCAAGTCGCTGGCGTCTACCACCGCAGACTGGGAGACGTGCTGGTCACGGGCTTAAGTGACGGTTACGTCGACATGGGGTACTCGATCTTCCGCAACATTCCGGAGCAGGAGACCAAGGCCATTCTCGCCCGCGATCACCGGATCTCGCCGCCGCGCATTTCAGTAAATGCCTTCGCGTTGCGGGTGGACGGACGGACCTACCTGATCGATTGCGGTTCAGCAGATCTGATGGGACCGACCTGCGGTCGCCTGCCTGACAATCTTGCGGCTGCGGGCATCGAGCCGGCCTCCGTCGATGGCGTGCTGCTCACCCATGTCCATCCCGACCATTCCAACGGGCTGACCGATGCGGCGACCGGCACGAGACTGTTTCCCAACGCCGAGGTCATCGTGCATGAAAACGAGATCAATCATTGGTTCAACGACGAGGCGATGGCGAAGGCAGCGGAGCGACCCCGCCGCCGCTATTTTGAAGCCGGTCGGACTCAGCTCAAGCCTTATATGGCTGCCGACCGCGTCCGCACCTTCCGCAACGGCGAGGTGCTGCCGGGCGTCACCGCGATTCCGATCCCCGGTCATACGCCCGGCCACACCGCTTACGTCGTCTCCTCCGGCGGCCGGTCGATGGTGGTGTGGGGCGACACCGTGCATGTACCGGAAATCCAGGTGGCACTCCCGCATGTCACCATGGAGTTCGACACCGACCCCGAAGCGGCGGCCAAGGCGCGGCAGATGATTTTCGACATGGTGGTGACCGACGACATGCTGATCGGCGGAATGCATTTGCATTTCCCTGGCTTTGGCCGTATGCGACGCGAGGGCGGACATTATAGCTTGGTGGCAGAGCAGTGGGCCTTCGAGATCTGATCGGTGCGTCCGACGGTTGAGGCCGCGGAATTCACTTCAGCGCCGCATGCGCTAAAGTGAATTCGGACCTCAGGTGGAGACGATGACAAATCGGCAGATAGCGGGCCGTGGAAGCAAGCTGACGATCCGCGACGTGGCGACCGCGGCCGGCGTTTCGACAGGCACCGTTTCGCGCGTCCTGAATGCCAATGCCACGGTTCGTCCCGATGTCCGCCGAAAGGTCCAGCGCGCGATCGACGAACTCGGCTATGCGCCGAACGCGGTTGCGCGCAGCATGCGGATCCGCTCGACGCACACGATCGGCTGCATCCTGCGTGAGATCAATATCCCGCAGCTCGCCGGCTTCGTGAAGGCGGCGCACGACGTGCTCGACGATGAGGGATTCTCGTTGGTCATCTCCAACTCGGAGGGCCGGGAGGAGCGCGAGCGCGAACTGCTCAGCCGCCTGTCAAGCCGACAGGCCGACGGCGTCATGATGGGCCCTTACACGCCGATCGAAGGCGAGTTCGAAGCATTCCTGCGCGAGCTCGACATCCCAATCGTGCTGATCGATCGCGCTCAACCGCCGTGGGCCGACGCGGTCATGGCGGATCACGCAGGCGGCATGCGTGCCGCTGTCGGTCATTTGCTCGATCTTGGCCATCGCCGTGTGGCGTTGATCACAGGTGAGCGCGGGCTATATCCGGCCAGTGAACGCATCCGCGGGTATCAGGAGGCCTATGCGGCGCGTGGCCTGCAGCCCGATCCGTCTCTGATCCAGGCAGGCAGTTTCTTACCCGGTGCAGGATTCCGTATCACTTCGGCGCTGCTCGGCCAGCGCAATCCGCCGACCGCGGTGATCTCCGGCGGCATCGACATGCTGTCGGGCGTCCTGCGCGCGGTGCGGGGAAGGGGCTTGCGGATTCCTGAGGATGTCTCGGTAATCGCGTCCGGCCATTCCGAACTCGCGGAGCTTGTCACTCCGCCGATTGCCGTCATCGGATGGGATCAAGGAGAAATCGGCCGGATTGCCGCCGGCATGCTTCTCGATCGAATCCGGAACCGCGACGTGCAGGAGGCCCATCAGGTGCTGGTGCCAAGCGAATTCATTCCTCGTGCGTCGGTCGGGCCGCCGAGACGGGCGCCCTAGGCTGATGTGAAAGTGAGTAGGTAGCCTCGCGCGAGGGATTGGCCTTTAGTCCTTTAAGAAACGCGCGCCGCGGCGACACGGCGATCTGGTCGCGCCGTCAGCTTTTCGAAAGCTACCCTCGATAGGTTTTCTACGCATTCGATAGCGGCAGCATGCGAGCTGTCGGACCGTGGACGAGCAACGATGGAATTGCTTCGCCATCGAGGCCTGTTGTCGTCCTCTCGACAAAGAGCGAGCGCTCGCCAGGGCCGGTGAGCAAGTTGGTTTTGAAGGGCTTCGGCGCGGCGAGCAGCGTGCCAGGGCTCGCGTTGATCATGCGGGCTGGCCTGGCCGGTCTCGCCGTCTTCGAGACAACAGGAGTGAATGGAAATGACGTCTCTTTCCCTGGTAGGCGGGTTTAATTTGTCGCTGAATGGCCTGTCGCCGCAAGGCGCAGTCGATGGTGCTATGTTCAATACGCTGTTCGGCCAGATCGCCGGCGGCGGTTCCTTTGCGAGCGAGGTGCACGCGGCGCCGACATCAGCGGAAAAATGCGCGCTGATCAATGCCTATGCTCAGGGTTTTGCCGCAGCGAGCGGGCAGGGCAGCTCTTCCTCGGCGGTTCCGGCGCAGCTTTACCAGGCCAATCAGGCCCCTGTGCTTTCGGCGAACCTTTCGGCTGGCCTTGCGTATCCGTCGCAGGGTGCCGGGTTGCCCGAGGTGATGCAGGGGTTCGCCTCGCTCGCCAATCTCATCGACCAGTCGCAGTTGCCTGAGCCGATCCAGCGTCAGTCGCTCGACGGCATCGCGAGCCAGATGTCGCAGCTTCAGGGATTGTCGCAATCCTATCCGCCCGCGCCGAGCTGGAGCAATCCTCCTTCAATCTTGCCGGCTTCGGTCAACCAGAGCCCGGCGCAATCGGCGGATCCGGTGTGGACGCACGAGACCGGTGACGGAAAGGCCACAATCCGTCTCGGCGACAAGTACACGATCACCCTCGACGAGAAGGACGCAAGCTGGACCGTTCGCAACAACGAGACCGGCCATGTCACCAGGGTCCATGGCGACCCTCACGTCGATGACGACAACGACGGCAAGAACGATTTCGACTTCAAGAAGGACATGACCTTCCAGCTCGAGGATGGCACCAAGATCACCGTCAACACTGTGCCGTTCGGCAACGGCCAGACCCTGTCGTCGAAGCTGACGATCACCAACGGCAACAACGCCATCACAGTCGAAGGCCTTGGCGACGACAAGGACGGCGCCAACAATCTGAAGGTGACGCAGTCCAACGCCGGTGCGACGCTCGATCAGCTCACCGCGGATGGCGCACAGACCATCTACGAGCGGGGCCAGGATTGGGTCAACGCCTCCGGAGAAAAGGTCAGCCAGGGGCTGATCAACGCCGGCGAGGCCGGAGAGCCGAGCGGCGCCGCGCCCGCCAATCAGAATCCCGGCACGTCGTTCAACATCCCGACCTACATCCTGCCGCCGGCTCCCGTGACTGCCGATGCCTGGTCGCACGAACAGCAGAACGGCCAGGCCACGATCCGTCTCGGCGACAAATACACGATCACGCTTGACGAGAAGGATGCGAGCTGGACCGTCCGCAACAACCAGACCGGCCATACCACCAAGATCAGCGGCGATCCCCATGTCGATGATGACAATGACGGCAAGAACGACTTCGACTTCAAGAAGGACATGACCTTCCAACTCGAGGACGGCACCAAGATCACCGTCAGCACGGTTCCCTACGGGAACGGCGAGACTTTGTCGTCCAAGCTCACGATCACCAACGGCAGCAACGCCATCACCGTCGAAGGTCTCGGTGAGGACAAGGACGGCGCCAATAACCTGAAGGTGACGCAATCCAACGCCGGCGTGACGCTCGATCAGTTGGCTCAGGACGGCGCGCAGACGATCTACGAACGGGGTCAGGATTGGGTCGATCGCTCTGGCCGTGCCATGACTCAGGCGACAATCGACGCCGCCGAGCAGGCCGCGGCCTGAGACCGAACCCGAACTTGGTCTCACAGAACCTCGAAAGCGGGCGCCATGCGCCCGCTTTCTCGTGCTTTGAGGAATGCGGCGAATGATGAAACCAATGCCGATGCTCATGACCGTGACGATCGTCGCCTTGATGCTCGTGGCAATCCCGGCTTACAGCGCTGAGATGGTTAGGGACGAAGCGACAGGGCTCACAGTGACGCCGCCGCATGGCTATGTTGTCGAGCGCGAGACGCCGTCGATCGTGATCCACGCCGGCGCGCGCTTCTCGCTCAGAAAGCCGCTCGATCCGCCGTCGACCGGCTGCACGGTCGAGGCGCAACTCTTGCCGCCGATCGACGAGACGAGCGCAGCGCTGGGACGCGCGCTCTCAGCGCGGTCGCGGGAGGGAACGACCACCTGGCGCGACAAGGCGCTGCTGCAGATCATGTCGGAGGTCGCGGTGCGGTCGAGCCGGCCCTATTCCCGGGACGGGATTGAAGCATTGGAGGTCGAAGGATGGCCGCGCCAGGGCGCGGATGCCGCCGGATCCAGGATCGACCGATCGACACGGATGCGCATTGTCGTGCTGAAACTGGGTAACGGCTACACGAACGTGACGTGCCGCGCCGCGGTGGCCGATTTCCCCGGCAAGCGCGACGAATTCGACGCAGTGGTTCACGGAGTGAAGCTGTCGCGCTGAGCGGACCAGGCACATGACCGGCGCTCGATTAGTCAATTGGCCTTGCTGCGCGATCAAAGAAAACCCCGATCTGTCCTTTCCGGATCAGATCAGGGCTTACGCGACGATCAGACGGAAGGCGCTGAGGCTGTGTTAGCCGAGCACCGGCTGGTCGAACAGCGCGCGTGCATAGTCGCGCAGGGCTGTCAGGCTGTGAACGTTCGGATCCTCGTTCCGATAGACGCCGCCGCTATTGACGCCAAAGCCGCCGCGGTAGCGTGTATCCTGCGGATCGTAGAGATAGTGTCCGCCAAATTGCGGGTCTTTGCTGCCCGGTGCCCAGACGTTTCGATCGTTGGATGCGGTGAGCGGATAGTTGCCGTTCTTGTCGGGCTCGACCGTCCAGGCCGCCTTGATGAGGTCGTGGATCTTGTCCGGATCCTGCTTGTTGAGGCGCTGCATCAGCTCATCGCCGCTGATGCCAAACTGGCGGGCCGCGGCGGCGAGCGCCGGACCGGAGCCGTTGCCGTCGTTGTTGTCATAGTCGGCGAGCTGCTTTGCAATCTCCGGCTTGTAGCCAGCCGCTTCGAGGAATTCGCGGCTCGGCTTTTCGAAACGCGCCTTGTCCTTGGCGTCGTTGTAGAGATAGAGGCCGACGGCGGAAGCCAGCACGACTCCCGCGCCGACCGGGGCGCCGAACGTAGCGAGCCAGCTCTCGCTTGCCGCGACCGATCCGGCCGCCGCAAGAAAGCCGCCGCCTGCGCTGGTGCCGTAGAGCAGCGCCGCCGGCATGTCGCCTTTGGAGGCCGCGTCGACGGCATAGGCCGTGTCGATCAGGCCGCCGCCGACCTTGAAGTACGTGCTGAACTTGACCCACCCCGGCTCGGTCGACAGGCCGGTGCGATTGGCCTTTTCGAGCAGCGTGCCGGACAATTGCTGCGCGTTGGGAATGCGGTCCAGTCCGAGCCAGCCGCGCTGCGCCATCACGGACAGTCCCTCGGCTGTCTCCTTCAGCGTGCCGACGGCGTAGTAGACCGCTTTCGTTTTGTCCAACATCGTGGTGCCGCCCTTGGCGAGCTTCTCGTAGGACAGGTAGGTCTGGTAACCGCTGAAGGCTGCGCCAAGGCCGTTCATGGCGCCGCCGAACATCGACACCTTCTTCGGATCGACCGTGACGGTCTGACGGGTGAAGAGGTCGACGACCTGACGCGGCGTTTCAGTATTGCTGGCGCCGAGCGCGCCGAGCGACGAAGGCTGGCTCTGCATCGCAGCATTGCCGAGCTCCTTGACGAAGTTGCGCGAACCGCCGATCGAGGAGTTCGGATTGGCGTGGGGGCCGCTCGCTACTTCATTGGCGAGCACCTGCCGCAGCACCTCGTCGCTTGCCTTGTCGCTGATCCCGGCGGCGAATTGCCCCTCCTTGCTTTCGCCCAGTTCCTTCTTGGCCTTGCCGAGTTCGTCGGTCTGCTTCAATCCCTGAAGTTGCGGAAGCGCGGCGTTGATCGCAAGGTTGGTGCGCACGATGGCGTAGCCGTCGCCATCGAGCGCATTGTAGCTCTGATCGAATTTCGGCAGGATGTCGGGATTGCGGTTGAGATAGTCGATGGTCGCAGAATCGAGTTTCTCCTTCGACATGATTCCCGACCAGTCGGCCCGGAGGCGGGTGATGTCGCTGGATGCCTCGCTGAATGTCTTGACGTCGTTCTCCACACGGCCTTGCAGTCCCTGGACGCCGACGGAGATTGCGCTGACCAGGCTATCGGCTTCCGATGTCCGGCCCGACGCCTTGAGCTGGGTTGCGGAGGCGAGCTGGAGCGACGCGCCTTTGCCGTCGAGCACGCTCTTCATCACCGCCTGCTGATAGGGCTGCAGCGGATAGGAGGGGCTGTCCTTGAAGTGCGGCTGGAATTTCTCGCTCGGCAAGTGCTTGATCATCGCGGCCGCGACGTCATCGACGACCTTTTGCCCGTCGGTTCCCCGGGCCGCCATGTCGGTGGCCGCCGCGAGATTGCCGTAGACCGAATTGTAGTCCTTGTACGAGATCGGCCCGTCGCCGTTGCGCATGCTCTTGTCGAGGTCGGACGCAATCGCGTCGATGGTCGGCATGCTGGCCGCCACGATCTGCTTGGCCGTCTCCGGCGAGCCGGCAGCCGTCTGCGCATTCAGCGCATCCGCCGCGGCTTTCGCGCCACCCTTTTGGTAGGCGGCCTGAACGGCATCGACGCCCGGCTTCACGGTCTTGTTGTAGGCGGCCTGATCGACCAGCGACGAGAAGCTCGCTTCCTGCGGTCCGTTGTTCTGGATCAGCGCTGCGCGCGCGGCGATTGCGAGCTCGCGCTTTTCTTTCGGAACCTTGCCGGCGACATCGTCGAGCTGACGTTCGATCTCCTGGCGTACCGCGTTCTGCGTGTTTGTCAGGTTCTGCTGCAGTTGTGGAAGATTGGCGGCGCCGGTCTTCTTCGCGTCGTCGACCGCGGACTGCGCTTTGCGGACGTCGTCATATTTGTTGACGACGCCGCCGAGCGTGTCGCGGGTCCATCCCTGATCGTGCCACTCGCCGGTCACCGTCTTATATGCGTCATCCACTTCCGAGGCGACCTTCGGATCCTTGGCGAAGTGCTGCTTGATCTCGTCGAGCTGCGGCTTCACGCGTTCCTCGGGATACGCCTGGCCGTTGCCGAGATCGCGCAGGCGATTCTCGATCGCGCCGCGCACATCCTTCCAGGCCGCGTCGGCCTCTGAACCGGTCGCCTTGTTGGCCTTGTCCACCAGGCCCTGGAAGTGGGACAGGCTGACGCCATCCTTGTCCCATTCGGCTTTGACGGTGGACCGTGCACGGTCGACGGCGCCCTGATAGGCCTGATCCTTCGGCACGCGGCTGCGTATTTCAGAAAGCGCCTGGTTGGCGCCGTCGTCCGGGAAGAACGAGCTCTTCCCCGCATTGCGTAGATCGGTCTCGATGGTCTTCTGTACGTCGTTCCAGCGGCGATCCACCTCGGCACGCGCGCCGGAGAGCTGCGAAGCCGCTACCGAGCGTGACTGGTGAGTGCCCTTCGGATCGTGGGCGAGGCGCTCCAGCGATGCGACAGAATCTTCGGCGCGATGAGCGGCATCGACCTGCTGCTTCGCGGTGACGACACGCTGATCGGCATTCGGTACCGTGACATGGTCGCCGGGATGTACGAGGTTCGGGTTCTTGAGGTCTTTGTTGGCGTTGAGGACGTCCCTGTAAGATGTCCTGTAATATTTCGCAATCCGCGCCAGCGATTCATCCTGCTCGACTTTGTGGTCGACAGTTGTGCGAGGAACGTTGTCCGTTGCTTTCGGATCCGATGTCGGCGCGCCGGAGTTGGGTTGCTTGTCGTGCTCGGTCTTGGCCGCTGCTAGAGACGCATCGAAATCCTTCTTCTCGAGCGTTTTCGGTTGAGCGACCGGCGTATCGGTCGGTTGAATGCGGTTTTTGCGGGACGCGGCATCTGCGACGGCGGCAACGGCCATGACTGTTCCTCTCTCATGGTCGGCGCGGCACATCACACGGACGCCAGGTCCGAGGCGCGTTATCCTGCCCAGCCCGAATGGTCCGCACCTTCAGGCAAAAACTAGAAGTGCAAGCTGATTGAAACCTGACGATGAAGTTTAGAGCCTCGGCGGCTGTACTCCGTGCACCACGTCCAGGAAGGCGGCGCGTCGGTTTTCGAACTGCTCCTTCTCGGCGGTGCAGACGACGGTCGTACGGCCCTTTGGTGTCTCGAGAATGGCCATGAAATTGCGCAAGGCCTTGGCGCGGTCCGGAGCGGCGAATGTCGGCTTCATCTCTGCGATCAGCGACACACCGACGATGCCGGATTGAAGATAAGGCTGCTCTTCACTGACGTCGGAGAAGGTTGCGATCGACCAGCGCGCGCGTTCGCGCCAATCAGGTTCGCTCGCGATCCGATTGATCTCCGCTTGGCTGAGACGCGCATTCTGCGGCAGCGGCTCGAACGCCACCTGACATCCGGTGTCGCGATCGCCAGGTTCCCTGACTGCGACGCGCACCGTGAAAGGTGTGGCCAAGCTCATTGGCTGCACCGCGTAGCCCGGCGGTGGCTTGATGTGTAATCCAGACTCAGCATCCGACCATGGTTCACCTGCGGTGGCCTCGCACGATGCGAAGTGCACGCTGACGAGCATAAGAGCAGCCAGTTGTAAGCGAGCTGAGATCATCAATGACATCCTTGATTGCAGTTCGGATCGAATGCGCGTGTCATGAAAGCGCGTGGTATCGTGGTATATGGAAGGCAGTTCCAGGACTGCGAACAGTCTGCGAATGAACAGACACGCGTGCATGCCTGCTTTGCTGCAGAAGCTGATGTTGCGCGAACGACGCAAGCGGAACACTCAAGCGCGTGAGCCCTGCGCGAGAATCGAATCTTGTTTCCACGTCAGAGCGCCGCGCAGCACGCTTATGAAAATAGATCATGCAAAACATGGGTTTTCGGCGTTGATGCGCTACGGATATAGCGACGCGATGAAAGAGTAGCTCTAAGTGATGATCGCGATCGCCGTGAATGACGTGTGACAGAAGCAAGGAATATGTAAGGAAAGCGCTCGCTTGAGAATTTTTGCTGTAAGAAAACTTTCGCGTGATTTCCGACTTAACCGTCCCTAACGTCTGTCGATACAACGGATAACCAACAGGAAGGCAGGCGCCATTATATTAAGAGGATGGAGCCCTATGCGCATTTTGCTCATTGAAGATATGAAAGTACTTGCATCAATGATGGAGGAGGCCCTGATCAGTGATGGATTTGTGGTGGATGTTGCAGGATCGCTCGAAGAGGCGACAGCCGCAACTGGCTGCGCGCCCTACGACATCGTGCTGCTCGACCGCAAACTTCCGGATGGAGATGGACTGAGCTGGTTGAGAGCGCGCCGTCGCTCCGGCTTTTCGTGCCCCGCAATCATCATGACGGCAGTGGCGGGCGTGAATGATCGTATCGAAGGCTTGAATGCGGGGGCAGATGATTACGTCGCAAAGCCGTTCAGCGTCGAGGAACTGATCGCCCGGATCCGCGCGATCCTGCGCAGGCCGCCGTCAATACAGGATGCGAGTCTTCGCGCCGGCAATATCGAGTTCGACACCGTGAGCCGCCAAGTGTGGGTCGACGGCTGCGAGGTCCGCATTCCGCGTCGCGATCTCTGCCTCTTGGAGGTGTTGATCAGGCGCTTCGAACGAGTGGTCACGCGGGGCGCGCTCGAGGAAAGCCTCTACAGCTTCAATGACGAAGTCTCCTCCAATGCTATCGAGGTGGGCGTCTACCGTTTGCGTGCGCACCTCTCGGAGGCGGGTGCGAACGTCCGCGTCCGCACTGTCCGAGGCGTCGGCTACCTCTTGGAATCGGTGGTTCGCGAGGCAAGCGAGAATGCAGCGAGCGGCGGGCTGGTTGCCCGCCGCGAGACGTCGCGCGGTCTGCTCGATACCGGCGCCGGCTAGGCGAAGGCGGGTCGTCGGTTGGGGATGGCCGATCGCCGCCAGGCGATCGGTGGGAGGAGAAGAACCTTTGATCGCGAGTGGAGCGCGTCAAGCTGCTGCGGCCATTCTCAGTGTTTTCGTAGTACTTGCATCGACGGGGCCGCTCGATGCGCAGACAGTTCAGAGCGGGCGGGGGCTGCCGGCGCAACAGGCCGGTGCGGTCGCGACGGCACGTCCGCGCGCGCCGGCAAATGTTCCAAGCAATGCGCCAGGCAAAATGTCGGGACGACTAGACATCACCATCTCGCGCGGGGAGACCATCCATCTGCCGGGCCCGGCTACCAACATGTTCGTCGCCGATCCGACGATTGCGGATATCCAGACGCCTTCGAACGAAACCATTTTCGTATTCGGCAAGAAGGCTGGCAGGACCAGCCTGTTTGCGCTGGATTCCCGCGGCGAGGCGCTTGCCGAATTCCAGGTCGTCGTGACCCAGCCGATCGAGGATTTACGTGCCTTGTTGCGCGGCGAGGTCGGTGATTATCCGATCTCCGTCAGCTATACGCCAAGCGGCGCCGTGCTGAGCGGGGTCGTGCCGAATGCCGCGGTGGCGGAGAGTGCCAAGTCAGTCGCGCTGCAGTTTCTCGGCAACGGCGCGATCGTCAGCAACCGCCTCAAGGTGGCCGGCGCGACGCAGGTCAATCTCAATGTGCGCGTGGCGGAAGTCTCGCGCAGTGCGATGAAGGCGCTCGGCATCAATCTCAATGCCTTTGTTAGGGCCGGCAACTTCACCTTCGGCCTAGTGAACCCGAGCCCTCCGTCGGGAGGTGGGCAATTCGGTATCGGCTATGTGACCAACGATGTCGGAATCGGCGCGGTGCTCGATGCGCTGGCCCAGGAGAAGCTAGTCACCATCCTTGCCGAGCCGAATCTGACGACCGTCTCCGGCGAGCCCGCGAGTTTCCTCGCGGGCGGCGAGTTTCCGATTCCCGTCTCCCAGGGCCTCAACCAGATCTCGGTCGAATTCCGCAAATTCGGCGCAAGCCTGGAATTCGTGCCGACGGTGCTGTCGGGCAATTTGATTAACATCCGCGTCAAGCCGGAGGTCAGCGAGCTGTCCTCGCAGGGGGCCATCGTCATCAATAACTTTTCGGTTCCCGCACTGTCGACGCGCCGTGCCGAAACGGTGGTCGAACTCGCGAGCGGTCAGAGCTTCGCCATCGGCGGCCTGATCCGGCGCAATTTCAACACCAACATCCAGACCTTCCCCTGGCTTGGCGATGTGCCGATCGTCGGAGCGCTGTTCCGCTCGAGCCAATTCCAGAAGGAAGAGACCGAGCTCGTCATCATCGTCACGCCCTATCTGGTGCGACCGTCTCTCGCGGCGACCGCGATGCAGGCGCCGACCGATCGGGTCGGCCCGCCAAGCGACGCGGGGCGGATCCTGCTCAACACGTTGACCAAGCCGCCCAGGGGACGCGTCGCACCCGCGACCAGCGTGCCGGGCCTGACCGGCGAAGCTGGTTTCCTGATCGAATAATGGGGCTGTTCGTCATGATCGTTATGTCTTCTCGCCTTGTTCCGCTTGTGATTGCAGGCTTCGTACTGTCCGGCTGCTACTCGGCGCCGGTCTTCGTCGAACCGACTGCGCAGGCGATCATGGTGCAGCCGGAGGTGAATGTGCTGGTCCTGCACGGCGGGTCGGCGGGCAGGCTCGCTTCGTCCGAACGCAACCGCCTCGTCGACTTTCTCCGCGTTGCCGGCCACGGCCGGATCGATGCCCTGCATCTGAAAGTGATCGGCCTCAGTCCATATGCGCGCCGCGCGGTGGCAGCTTCCGCCACCTCGGTCGGAGTGCAGCCCTGGAGCATCGTCGAAGTCGCCGAGCCGGCCGATGACCGCGGGCGATACACGGTGCGCGTGCTGGCCGACTATGCCAGTGCGGTCCCTCCGGTCTGCCCCTCGCTCTCGATTGTCGGACCGTCAGGCAACGACAATGATTTCGATCAGACGCTCGGCTGTTCGAACCGAGCCAATCTGGCGCTGATGGTCAATGATGGGCACGACCTGTTCGGCAATCCCGCCGTTGCCGCCAGCGATGGCGAGCGCGCCGCCATACCGATCGAGCGCTACCGCGGCTTCAATACCCAGGGCACTGCAGGACGTGCGCCCCAGCCGGTCGGAGGGCCGGCTCTCACGCGCTCCGTGCTCGGAGGCGCGCCTCAGTAAAGCTCAGCCCGCCAAGCCCGCGGCAAAGATCACTTTGGCGACCCGATTGAAGAGCCGGGAGGGAATGGCGGCGCCAAGCCTGGCGCGGCGCATCAACAGCCTGGCAAGCTCGGGATCCTCGACAATGAGTTTGGCAAGATCTCTTGCCTCAGTAAGGATGCGGTCAGCCGCTGGGCCCGATCCGCGGCAGACGACGACCGGAACGCCGGTCTCGCCCGCGACATAGCGCAGGCCGACGACGGCGCTTCGGCCGCGAATGATGAGTGTTGCCTGCTTCACGCCAAGCCGCGGCTCGCTGGCGCTCTCCCGTCGCAGGCGCTGATGGGCGCTACGTATGTGCGGATTGCCCTCCAGCTCCTGCATTTCGCGTTTTGCCTCTGATGGCGTCATGCGCATTTCGCGCAGGAACAGCCAACGCTGGATGAACAGGTCGGCGATCGCGGCGGCAAGGAAGCAGCCTCCGGCGATCGCGAGCAGGAGCTTCGTCTCCATACCCACCACGAAGCCGAAACAGCCCATGCCGCAAGCCGGCAAGAGCACGAGTGTCTTCCAGGTGCCGAGCATCACCAGCAGGAACACGGCGGTCAGCGCAGACGTCTTGACCAGCGTCTTGGCAAGCTCGATCCAGCCCCTCAGTCCGAACATTCGCGCAAGGCCGCTGAAGGGGTTGATGTTTTGCAGCTTCGGCTTGATCGGCTCGAGTGAAAACAGCACGCCACGGTTGACGGCAACATTGGCGACCAGGCTCGCTCCCACCACCAGGCCGAGAAGCGGGGCGATCGTGCGGAAACTTGCCACCAGCAGCACGGACGCAAGTTGGCGCAGGCCGGTATAGAAATCTCCGGCCTCGACTTGGCTCGCGAAGGTCAGTGCCTGGCGCCAGTCCTCGACGATGGTCTCCGACCAGATCCAAAGATAGAGGATGGCGGCGACGCCGCCGGCCGCGCTGACCAGATCGGAGCTGTGCGCGATCTGCCCCTTCTTGCGTGCATCCTCCAACTTCTTGGAGGAGGGCGGAAGGGTTTTCTCCTCGCTGGTTTCCCCGCTCATTTCACGAAGCCCTCGAGCAACTGGATGACGCTCGGGACCGTCGCGATCTCCGCCCGCATGTAGTCGAACAAGAAGGTCGCGTAGACTGCGATGAACAGGGCGAAGCCGACATTCTTGATGGCCGGTGCAAGATCGAACGGTTTGAATTGCGGCGCAAAGCGCCCGACCAGGAGGACGCTGATGTCGATCAGGAGCAGAAAGATGACTGCCGGCCCTCCGACCAAGAGGCCAAATCGCATCAGGCGATCGAGCAAGGCCAATGACGCGAGCGCGCTGTTGGTGTCGATCTGCGGTATGTAACTGCGCAATGGCCAGATCGCGTAGCTGCGATAGAGCATGTCGACGACGGTTTGCAGGCCGTCTGCGGCGACGAACAAGGCAATCCCGCAGAGGCTGAGGAAAAGCCCCATCGCGGATGCCGGCGAGCGGCTCGACGGATCCACCGGCGCCACCTCGCTGGAGACGCCGCGCTGCACGTCGATGATCTCGCCGACGATCTGGATCGCCCAGAACGGGATGCTCATCATGAAGCCGATCGTTACGCCGACGAAGAGCTCCTTCAGCGCGATCAAGCAAAGCTGGATGGTCCGCATCGGGCGCTGGAGATCGGCGAGGCTGTCCGTGGCGTAGCCGACGATCGGGGCAGCGAGCGCCAGCGTCAGCGCGGTGCGGAGCAGGCCGCCGAAACTGATCCGGCTGAACACCGGCAGGATGAGGACGATCCCGACTGCGCGCGTCGTTGCCAGCGCCAGGTCCGGCAGCATGCCAATGAGGTCGACGATCAGCCGGTGCAGCTCCGGCAGCAGG
Organism: Bradyrhizobium sp. Arg237L; assembly: GCF_029990105.1. Classification (NCBI taxonomy): domain Bacteria; kingdom Pseudomonadati; phylum Pseudomonadota; class Alphaproteobacteria; order Hyphomicrobiales; family Nitrobacteraceae; genus Bradyrhizobium; species Bradyrhizobium sp. Arg237L. The sequence continues at coordinate 144,820 of NZ_JAQMIL010000004.1, forward strand.
AGGAGCCCTGGATCCATGTCGGCTAGCCGGAGGCGGTGAGCGCCGGGAAATCCGTGAAGAGCTGCTTGGCGTGTTCGATCAATGGTCCCGCCAGGACCGGCGACAGCAGGCCAAGCACCGCGACGATGACCAGAAGCTTCACCATCAGCGGCAAGGTTTGGTCCTGGATCTGGGTCGCAGCCTGGATGATGCCGATCACGACACCGACCACCAGCGCCGCGCCGAGCGGCGGCACCACCAGCGTGAGAAACAGCATGAGCGACGTGCTCATGTGGGTCAGGATGCTTGCCTCCCCCAAGTCCGCCTCCTTTGGGCTCAACTCTGGCCGTAGCTGAGCACCAACCCGTGCATCAGGCGGGACCAGCCATCGATGGCAATGAACAGGAACAGCTTGAAGGGAACCGAGATCACCGTCGGTGACACCATCGACATGCCCATCGCCATCAGGATCGTGGTGACGACAAGATCGATGGTGATGAACGGCAGATAGAGCAGGAAGCCGATCTCGAAGGCGCGCTTCAATTCGGAGATAAGAAACGCGGGGACGAGGATGCTGAGATCGTCGATGTTGGTGCGCTGGCGCATGTGCTCCGGCCAGACCCGCTCGGTCGCGGACAGGAAGAACTGCCGCTCCTGGACGCTGGTGAAACGGTTGAGATGGTCGCGCAAGGGCTCCTGGCCGCGGATGAACGCGGTCTTGAAGTCGTCGAAGCTTCGGTATTGCAACTGTGGATCATTCAGACGCTGTGAAATCTGCTCGATCACGGGAGCACTGATGAAAACGGTGAGGATCAGTGCGGCGCCGTAGATAACGATGGTCGGCGGCACCTGCTGCGCGCCGAGCGCGTTGCGCACCAGGAACAGCACCACCGAAATCTTCATGAAGGCGGTGGTTGTGACCACAACGAAGGCCAAAAGGCCGAGCCCGACCGAGACCGCGATGAGGGCGAGGATACCTGGCTGAAGATCAGTCATGAAGGAAGAGCCGCGTCGCGCGTACTCCGATCGTATCGCCGATACGCACGATCTCGCCGCCGCCGATCGTCTTTCCATTGGCGAGGATATCGACAGGCCCCGCGGGATCGCGGCCGAGATCGAAGACGTATCCGGGCACCATCGCGCGCAGGGTGCGCAGATCGACCGTGCGTCGTCCAAACTCGAAGGTCAGCGTCACCTCGATCTGGTCGAGCGTCGCGTTGGCATCCGCCGACGAAGCTTTGCCGCCATCGGCCTTGTTCATGCTCATCTCCATTGCAAGCGCGGGGTGGGGGCCGAATTGGCCACGCAGGGTTGCGGCGCGGCCCGCCAGTGCGGCGTCGGCCGCGGTATGGCCGAGTGCGACAAGAACTTTCCCGCTGGCGGGATAGTAGGTTTGCAGCAGGACAACGTCGCCCGGCCTCCAATTGGAGAGCAGTGCGATTTCCAGGCGGCTTGCGCCGATCTCAAACGCCAAAGAGAGCGGAAGCTGGTCCATTGCAGCCGGTGCCTGGGGCATCCGGCCGAGCAGGTCGGCAACGGCGGCGAGCGACGCGCCGTCGTCCGAGCGCGGCAGATGCAGACAGGCGTGGCCGCGCCAGTCGCCCCATTGGATAGCAAGCGCCACGCGGTTGAAATCCCAACCTGGTGGGCCCGCCGGCTCGAGCCGGCTTGGCATGGTGACCTCTGCATCGAGGGCATCTAGCAGGCCGGCAAGCGCAAGCTCGACCATGAGGCTGCGCAGCGGTTCGTCGGGCAGGCCGAGGCCATCCTGGATGCTGCTGATGAGGCGTTCGACAAGCGACTCCGGCAGCGACAAAATGGGGCGCACCTGCGCGGATCCCAGGCCGAAATGACATGACGGCTCGGAATCCGGAACCGTCTGCTCGAGGCCGATCGCGGCGATCGCAAGCGGCTTTCCGGCAAGTTCGGTGACGAAAGGAAGCCGCCGCGTCGCTACCCTGTTCAGCGACGAGAGCTGCGCGCGCGTCAGCCATATCCGCGGTTCGTAGCCGATCACCACCTGCACTGGGTGCGCCGCCGGCACGTCTTGGTAGCGGACATTCATCGCAACCGTCCGTATCGGAGTTCGACGTCGTCTTCGCTCTCGCGCTCATGCTCCATCTGCAAGCGCACGATATCGGCGGTTTGCGCGCGGGTTTCGATCTGCTCCCATTTGCGCCTGTCGCGCGTTTGCACGGTCAGGCGCGCCCGTCCCGCTTCCACCGCCTTGCTGGCTTCGAGCAGAGAGGCGGCTGCGGCGTCCAGGCGATGGGCAGCCTCGTCGACCCGCACGCCCAATCTGCCGATAGCTTCGCGGTGGCGCTCGAGGCCGGCGCGCTGCAGCGGCCCCGCCTCCGGCAGCGAGCGATAGATGTGATCCTCACCGGCGCGCTGCCCGTGCTTTTCAGATTCGAGATTTCGATCGGCCGCGTCGCGCGCGAGCTCCGTCTCGGCTTCGCGTTGACGAAGCGCAGCCAGTTCCTGCAGCGCACGCCGCTCGCGTTCCCGCCGCAGCCGCGCGAGAGCTGCCACCTGCAAGAGATTCACCCCGCCAGCCGCGTCAGCCATGCCAACGTCTCCTGGATGCCGATGCGCTCGGTGCTCGATTGGCGCAGGAAGCTTCGTATTTCGTTGATCTTCGCCACCGCTTCGTCGGCGACCGGATCGGCACCGCTCTTGTATTCGCCGACCTGCAGCAGGAACTCGATCTCCGTGTAGCGGGACAACAGCTCGCGCAGGCGCGCAGCGGCACGCTGGTGCGCGGGGTGGGTGACCGCGCTCATGACTCGGCTGCGGCTCGCCAGGATATCGATCGCCGGATAATGGCCGGCGCTCGCCAACTGGCGCGATAGGATCACGTGGCCGTCGAGGATGCCGCGGGTCTCTTCCGCGATCGGATCGCCGTTGCCATCGCCTTCGACTAGCACCGTGTAGAACGCGGTGATCGAGCCGGTGGCGCCGGGGCCGGCTCGCTCCATCAGGCTCGGCAATTGCGCGAAGACGGACGGCGGAAAGCCTCGCCGGGTCGGCGGTTCGCCAGCGGCAAGCCCGATCTCGCGCAGCGCGCGTGCAAACCGCGTGATGCTGTCCATCACCAGCAGCACGCGCTTGCCGCCGTCGCGGAAATGCTCGGCGATCGCGGTCGCCACATAGGCGGCTTTCACCCGCTCCATCGCCGAGCGATCGGACGTCGACACGACGAGCACGGCGCAGCGCATGCCGTCCTCGCCGAGTTGAACTTCGACCAATTCGCGCACCTCGCGGCCGCGCTCGCCGATCAGGGCGATGACCGCGACGTCGGCCTCTGCACCGCGCACGATCTGCGCAAGCAGGGTCGACTTGCCGCCGCCCGGCTCGCCATAGATGCCCATGCGCTGCCCTTCGCCGCAGGTCAGGACCCCGTCGATGGCACGCAGGCCGAGCACCAGCGGGCGATGGACCAGCGACCGGGTGAGAGGGCTCGGCGCCGGTCCGTGCAACGGACGAGCGGCGTCCGTATGGATCGGCCCCTTGCCGTCGAGCGGATGGCCGGCGCTGTCGATCACGCGCCCGAGCAAGGCGTCGCCCACCGGCGCCTCCATCACGCGTCCGGTCGGGATCACTTCCGTCCGCGCCGATAGCCCGGCAAGATCGCCGATCGGCGTCAACAGAGCGTGGCCGCCATCGAGGCCGACGACTTCTGCGTCGCGCATCCACCCGGTGTGAGGATTGCGCAGGCGGCACAATTCGCCGATCCGCACGTCGGGCACGACGGCATGGATCATGGTGCCGACCGCGCGCGTCACGCGCCCGCGCAACGGGCGGGTTTCCGTCTCCCTGATGCGCTCGCGGATGTGCGACAGCGTGTTGTCCAGACGTCGCTCCGGCGCCTCCTCGTCGGGCGACGCTGTTGCAGGAGGTGCCATCACGTCCATCATCGTGATGCCTCGTTGCCGGCTTCGCCGTTTTCGTGCTGCGCGAGCAGGCCCTTGCGCAGGGCGGAGAGTTGCGCTTCGAGGCCGAGCTCGATATTGCCGAACTCGCTCCACAGCACGCATTGACCGAGCGCGAGCGTCGGGTCGACCTCGATCTCGACCATGGCCGCTCCGCCGTGGTCGCCGAGCTCGGCCAGCGCTGCGCGCAGACGCGTGGACTGTTCGGGCGCGACGCGCAGGCGCATCTCGCCGCCCGCCTGCAGCTTGGTCAGCGCATGGCGTACGGCGTGTGCCAGGAGATCGCCGGGATCGAAGCGGCCGAGCAGATTTTCGATCACATCGAGAACAAGGTTCGGAACATCCTGTTCGAGGCGCCGCAGATAGGAATTGGCGCGCGCGGATGTCGTCGCGATGAGCTGGGCGGCCTCCTCGCGTCCGATCGCAAGTCCTTCTTCCCTGCCGCGCTGGCGCTCGCGCCGGTAGATCGCACGCGTCCAGTCGCGCATGTGCGCGTGGTGGCGTTCGGCGGCGTCGAGGGCCGCCTGCGCTTCGCCCCAGATATTGAATTCTTCCTGCCGCACCAGCGGATCGAGCGGCCGCAATCGCGGAGCAGTGGGGGCCTCTGTCTGTTCGACAGGCATCAGCTAGTCTCTCCCTCTGCCATCACGATCGTCATCACCGACTGGCAGGCGGTCATGTGCTCGGGGCTGAATTGGCGTGCTTGCTCGGTGTCCTCCGGCGACAATCTGAGCAGCACCGCGTCACGGCGCGGTTTGGCCTCGCCCGCAAGCCATGCGCCAAGACAAGCGAGGCCATCGCGGTCGATCGCGTGGGCAAGTTCGGACGGCCCGATCGCCTGCGCCGGGCCAACTGACGCTGCGGCGTGACGGAGCCCAAAGGCAAAGGCCTTCTCGCCAATCGTCGCGACAAGTTCAGCAGCCGCTTTCCCGGTCACCACGAGGCGCAGCGAGGCTGCATGCCAGATCGCGCCCGCAAGTCTCGCCACGGCTTGGGGATTCGCGGGGCAAGCGAGAAAGTCAGCAGACGCGGGGATCGGCCACAGGTCTTGTGCTACGAGACCAGGCTTCATCTGCGCAGCCAGTCGTTGCTCCAGCCGGCGACAATTCTGCAGCTTGCGAATAGTCTCGGCGGTGAGGCGCTGATCAAGGGCTGCCGCGATGCGCGACGGATGCAGGAACGACAACGCGTTCGTCGTCGTGGTCTGTGGGCTGGCACCAATCCCCGTCCTGGACATGGGTCGGCGTCATCAAGCAGCCTGACGCGGCGTGCCCCGCGGCAGTTTTGGCTGATTGGAAGACTGGACGCCGGTTTGGAAACTCCCCGGCGGAAGACGCTCCACGGTTGCGTGTACAGGCTGCACTTGCGCGGGGTTCGACTGGGCTGCAGCCGACCGGCGGCGGCTGAACCAGTAGACGCCGCCTGCGCCGATGAGGAGGCCGCCGAACATCGCCGCCGCCCATTGCACTGTCTCGAGCATCGGGCCGGCCGCGGTGGCACCGGTTGCAGCGGTCGTAATCACCGGCTGCACCTCATTGCGTTCGACCGGAACGAGCACAACCGAGACTTTCTCGTAGGAAAGCCCTTCGATGCTGTTGGCCACCAGCATCTTGATCTGCTGCAACAGCGCCTTCACCGGCGCGCGTGTATCGTAGCGGATGAAGACGGAGGCCGAGGAGGGCGTCGCATCCTGCCGCAACAGATCGTTCTTCGGCAGCACGACATGGATGCGCGCCGACAGCACGCCGTCGATATCGGAAATCGTCTTCGACAGCTCCTCACTCAACGCATAGACGTAACGCGCGCGTTCTTCGGTCGGCGAAGCGATCAGGCCGCCGCCTTTGAACACTTCGCCCATGTTGGTGAAGGTCTGGCGCGGATAGCCGTTGGCCTTGAGCAGCTCGACGGCCTGGGCGAACTGCTTCTGCTCGACGATGACAGTGCTGGTGCCGTCCTTGGATTGCGTGCGCCCGGCATCGAAGCCGTTGCCGAGAAGCAGCGCGACCATTTCGTTGGCTTCGCGCTCCTGCAATTTCGTATAGAGATCGGCCTTGCAGCCGCCGAGCGCCGTCGCCAGCAGACAGGCCATGAGCGCGGCACGCTTTCGGCATACCGCGCTGGTTCGATCGCGAAGATTGGATGGAGATGCCATCTTTGTTGCAAACCTTCAGCTCGATGACATCAGCCGGTTCATCGAAGAGGTGAAGCTGCCGCTGCTCTTGGACACGACGGACACTTGAATCACCTGTCCGTAAGTCTTCTGTAGTTGCTCGAGCATGTGGCTGAACTGGCCGGTGCGTGTGTCCTTGGCTGTCAGATCCGGGGCACCGCTGGGGACCTCGCGCAGCGCGCTCGCAGCGGGCCCAGGCTCGGCGGAGGCGACCTTGAGCAGGGGAGCGGAGGGCGCCTTCTTTACATCGGCATTGCCGAGCTTGTCGTTGCGATGGATCGCTTCCAAGCGGTCAAGAATGCGCTCGCCGAGCGAATCGTTGCGCGTCGTGGGGCGGCTGATCTCGCGCTGTGGTTCTGCAGGGGGAACCGCCGCGGCAGATGGCGCAGCAGCTTCCCGCGCCGCGGCATAGGACCGGGCAAATTCCTGGCCTTGGGCCGCTGTCGGCGTCATGGTTTGCGGTTGACCGCTATCCATGACTCCACCGGTTCCGATACAGTTGATCGCGGCACCGGAAGAGATCGCTCCGACCGTCATCTTGCCTCCGCTCTTGCCCGATCGATCGCCGCAGGGCCGGCGGACCATAGGAACGCCACCTGACGGCAAGGTGACGAGATCGGTGCATGGCGCTGACCGAAGTCTGTCGCAATGTCGGACTAAGGTCGGCGGATTGGAAATACTTCGAGAAATCAGTTGATGATCACTGAGCCCAATGCCGCCTCCAGGCGAGGAATGTCAGCGCACACTGGAATAGTCCTGTTCGGCCTCGCTTTCCTGGTTGCTGCGAGCGCAGGCGCCGCGCCACTGACGCTGCCCGACACTTCTTATAGCTATACCGTGGTGGATCAGGATCTGCCGGCGGCCTTGCAGGAATTCGGCACCAACCTCGGCATCAAGGTCAACGTCAGTCCGGAAGTGCGCGGCCGTATCCAGGGGCGCTTGCCGGAATTGCGTCCACGAGCCTTTCTCGATCGACTGGCCGCGATGTTCAATTTCGAATGGTACTACGATGGTCAGGTCCTCTACATCAGCGCGGTCAAGGAATCGCAGAGCCGGCTGTTGGTGCTTGCCCCAATCGGATTCGATCAGTTCAAGATCGCGCTCGACGCCTTGAAGGTCGCCGACGACCGCTTTGCGGTTGTGCCGGCGCCCGGCAATGGGCTCGTACTGGTCTCTGGGCCGCCGCGCTTTATTGCGCTCACTGAGCAGACGCTTGCGGGATTGATCGCCGAGGAACAGGCAAAGCCGAAGCCCGGTGTTCCAGCGCCGGCTAAGGAAAACGTTCTGAATGTTTTCCGCGGAACGCAGGTGAGCATCTGGCGCAACGGTCGATTGGAGCAGGTGATCGGTCCCGATCCGCGGATAGAGGCTTCGCGTCAGCCGCGTGGCGACGATGATCCGGGCCGCTCCTCGCATTCGCCGGTGCCGGCTTCCCTGCATCCGTTCTGACCGGGATCCGGCTCGTTATTGCTAGCCGTCAGGTTTTCGAAAGCTAGGCCGCTTACATATCGGTTCACGATCTGGAACGTGCAGCTAATGGAGCGACGTGAGATGTTCGGAGCGATCGGCAACATCGCCGGCGCCATGTTCGGAGGACCGGTTGGCGCCGCTGTCGGCGGTGCTATCGGCAATGCGATCGATGGCGGCGGCAATCAGCAGCAGGCGCAAGCCTTTCAGGCGGCGCTGCAGAGTTTCGCGATGCAGATCGCGAACGATGCGATGGGCGAGTTCGACGAAGCCATGGCGGATACCGAGGAGGATTTCGCCTGACATCGGGAGTTGGGCGGAGCCCAATCCCGACCAGGGGCCAGAGAGGCCCTTCAATCTCCGGCCCGCGGCGGAGGCCCGCGATCTGGATCAATCCAACCGACATCGAAGCAAAACATAGGAGAGCGACATGGGCGATATTCTTGGCGGCGTCACCAATGCCCTGGGCGGAGCTGCGGGAGCTGGCGGGGCCGGCGGCGCTGGCGACAGCGGCAATTTCCAGTCACAGCTTGCCGAACTGAAGCGCGTGAGCGAAGAGGCGCAGGCCAAGAGCATCGAGCTGCGCAAGCTTTCGACCGTGCTTAGCTCCGACAAGAAGGTTGCTGACGAGCGCGTGCAGTAATCCAGCAGGAAGGCGCGCGTTTCGACGCGCGCCTTTCCGCTTGTGGCGTAAGATTTTCAGTCGGGAAGGACCGCGGCATTGGCTCTGACGAACGATTACGTTCTCGCGATCGGGGCCGGGCTCTATGCCGGGACCTCGCAGGGCTTGCCGGCCGGCACCTATGTGATCGGCGGCGTCGTCGAAGCCGATGTGGTGCTCATCGGGGAAAATCTGGCTCCGCGCCATGCCATCGTGATCATCGACGACGACAAAGCGCGCGTCGAAGCGCTGGCGGACGGCGTTTCGCTTGCAGGCTATGGCGCCTTGAAGGTCGGGCATCCCGTCACGGTGACGCTGCCTTTCGAGCTTTCGATCGCGGGCGTGGTGATGTCGTGGACCAGGGCGGCCAGCAAATCCAATACGGCACTCGCCGCCGCACGCGACCTGCGTCTTCTTTCCGGCGGACGGTTGCGTTCGGCTGCCGTGCTCAGCGTGGCCGTGGTGATCGTTGCGGCGATCGCATCCAATCTTGCCGCGGTCGCAACCGGTTCGGCCGGCAGTTTCATCGATCTCAGCCTGCACCCGCCGATGAGCGCGGCGCCATCCGGCGGATCGGCGCGGCCGGAACGCGCCGCGCAACTGAGCGCGCAGCCGGCCGGCGCCATCAAGGATGCGGCGGAAGAGTTGACGCGGGAGGTCGAGAAGGTGGGGCTCCTCAACGTCACGGTCGAGGCCGGCAGCGGCGTCGTGATGGCGCGAGGCTCGGTCGAACCGGGTGTCGTTGGACAGTGGCAGAACGTGCAGCAATGGTTCGACCAGCGCTTCAAGGGAGAAGTGCTGCTGGTGAATGGTGTTGCAGTCAAGGCGGAGAAGCTGCCGTCATCGCTCGCCATCGAGGCTGTTTGGCGGGGGGCGCAATCGCACCTGGTCATTCGTGGCCAGAAATACCTGGAAGGCGCGATCCTCGACGATGGCTGGACGATCCAGCACATCGAGGCCGAACGGGTCGTGCTGAAGCGCGACGGACGGCTGGTGGCAGTTCGGTACTGACGGTGGAGCGATGGTCAAGGTGCCGCAACGGCTGTTGAACCGCCAGAGCGCCCCGCCGCAGGGCAGGGACGTCGCTCCGTCCTCGACCGAGATACGCCGCGATATCGCGACCGAGCTCAGTGTCACCAGCCTCAATGCCGATCGGCGCGGGGTCAGCGGGCATGCCGCGGCTGCTGCTGATGAGGGCATTGAACTCGATGCCGCGATTGAGGCTGCGCTTGCGGCATCCGATGTCGATCCGGTCACGCGCGCCCATCTCGGCGAGGCGCGCGGCGCGATCGGCGCGGTGGAGCAGCGTCGTGGGCTTGCAGGCTTTGAAGGACAAAATCTGGCGGAGGCCTTGTTTCGCTTCGTCATGCCGCGCTTGCGCCATCCGGATGTCCTGCACGCGGAGCGGAATCGTGCCATCCTGGAGCACCTGTCCTTCGAATTGGACCGCCTGCCGGCGGACAGGATCTTGCATGAAGGCGCCGTCGCCATTCATCGCGAGCTGCGCGACCTGGCGTTGCTGCGCCAGGGCCGCAACAGCCTCATCGAGGGCTGACCGGTGTCGTCGTTGCTGCAGGAGCTTCCACCTTCGGTTCGGCCTGCCAGTTCTGCCGCAGAGGTCACCGTTCCGCTCATCGCCGGGCCGCAACGCGATCTGCTCTGTACGCTTTCCTACATCTATCTCGCTTGTGGCCAGCCTGACCGTGCCCTCGCGCTGCTCCGCCTCGTCGAACGGGACGTCGAGAACGACATCGGCTTCCTGCGCGTGCTGGCCTACGCGCTGATCGCAGCCGAAGACGGCCTTGAGGCAATCCGCGTCATCGAGCGGCTTCAGGAACTCGACGGAAGCGCCAATGCGCGTGCGCCGCTGCTCCTGATGCGCAGCCACGCGCTGCGCTTGACCGGCCACCTCGGCGAGGCGCGGGAATGTTTCCGGGCCTTCACCGCCGCACGTCGGCAGGCAGAAGGAGACGCATCGTGACGGCTCAATTGCGCGCGCTGCTGCTTCGCCTGCCGGGCACTCCCGATCTGATGGTCGCGGCGGTCCTGCTCCTCGCCATCGCGATGATGATTTTGCCGATGCCGTTGTGGCTGGTCGATCTCTTCATCGGCTTCAATCTCGGCTTTGCGGTCCTGATGCTGATGGTGGCGCTCTACATCCTGACGCCGCTCGATTTCTCGTCGCTGCCCGGCATCATCCTGATCTCGACCGTGTTCCGACTGGCGCTCGCCATCACTACCACGCGACTGATCCTGTCGCAGGCGGAAGCCGGAGACATCATTCGCACCTTCGGCGAGTTCGTGATCGGCGGCAATGTGGTCGTTGGCCTCGTGGTTTTTCTGATCGTCACGCTAGTGCAGTTCATCGTCATCGCCAAGGGCGCTGAACGCGTGGCCGAAGTCGCGGCCCGCTTCACCCTCGACGCGCTGCCGGGTAAGCAGATGGCGATCGATGCCGAGATGCGCAACGGCGATATCGACCAGGCCGAAGCGCGGCGCCGGCGCGCCTCCTTAGAGAGCGAAAGCCAGCTCTATGGCGCCATGGACGGCGCCATGAAGTTTGTGAAGGGCGACGCCATCGCCGGGCTGGTCGTGATCGTGGTCAACCTGCTCGGCGGCATCTCGATCGGCACGCTGTCGCGCGGGCTGTCATTCAGCGCGGCCGTCCACGAATATTCGCTGCTGACGATCGGCGATGCACTGATCTCGCAGATTCCGGCGCTCTTGCTTTCGCTGACCGCCGGCACGGTGGTGACGCGGGTGACGGGAGACAAGCAGGTCAATCTCGGGCGCGATATCGTCGGGCAGCTCGGCGCGAGCTCGCGGGCGCTGCGACTGTCGGCCGTCGTCCTGCTCGGGATCGGCCTGATTCCGGGCTTTCCCACGCTGGTCTTCGTCGTGCTCGCGCTCATCTTCGGTGCGGCGAGCCTGGTGAGGCGGGACGCCTCGCACGAGAGCGAACGGGCATCGCCGGCCGCAGCCGCTTCGCCGTCGTCGCAGGTCGCCGGCATCCGCCGCGCCGCCGTGCCGTCGGAGGTGTCGGCGATCACGCTGAAACTGGCGCCGGCGCTCGCCGAGAGGCTGGATGAAAGCCAGCTTGCCGCTCATATCGATCGCCTGCGTACTCAATTATGCGCGCGGCTCGGCATTCTCATCCCCGAGGCGGTGGTCGCGCGGGACGATTCGCTGACAGGGGCCCGCTATCGCATCGACATCGAAGGTGTTCCGGTGGAAGAGTGCGAGGCGCGCGTGGACGAGCTTCTTGTGGTCGATGATCTCGCCAACCTGGAGCTGTTGAACCTGCCGTTCGAGCGCGAGCAGGACAGCCGGCGCATGGCCTGGGTAGACGTGGCACATGCGCAGGCCTTGCGCGATGCAGGGATCGGATGCCGGGCCGTCGAAGAGGTGATCGCCGTCAAGCTGCGCGACATCGTCGCCCGCTACGCCTCACGTTTCATCGGCATCCAGGAAACGCGCGCGCTGCTGGCGCGCATCGAATCCGGATACGCGGATCTGGTGAAGGAGACCCTCAGGACGGTTCCGGTGCCGCGCATCGCCGACGTGCTGCGCCGTCTCGTCGACGAGGGCGTGTGCGTCAACAACGCGCGTCTGGTGCTCGAAGCCCTCGCCGAATGGGGCGAGAAGGAGAGCAACGTCGTTCTGCTCACCGAGTATGTTCGCGCGGCGCTCAAGCGGCAGATCTGCTACAGCCATGCCAACGCGCATCGGGTGGTCATGGCCTATGTGCTCGAGCGCGAGGCGGAAGACGTGGTGCGCGGCGCGATCCGGGATACCGCCGTCGGTCCCTATCTCGTGCTTGACGAGCGCAGCGGCGAGCAATTGCTGTCGCAGTTCCGGAAAGTGGCCGCGGACGCAGCCGCAAGCGAGGTCAAGCCTGTCATTCTCTCGTCGATGGATGTGCGCCGCTATGTCCGCGGCTACATCGTGCGCAATGGCCTCGATCTCGCGGCTCTCTCCTACCAGGATCTCGCCGGTGATTTCATGGTGCAGCCGGTCGGCTCCATCAGTCTGAACAGCCAGCGCCAGGACCTGCCGGCGCGCAAACCGGCAAGACCTGGGCAGGACGTGCTCAGCGCAGCGTGAGGAAAGCCGGGACTCTTGACCATGAAGCAGGAGAGCTGTCGCCACGTGTTTGAACGTTGCCGGTCCGCGTGGCCGGTGGCGGCGATATTCGTCCTGGCGCTGCCGGCATCGGGCTGTATGCTGACCGATCAGGCCGCGCTGCCGTTGCAGCCGGAGGTCCGCCCGCCGCTTGCCGACGTCAAAGACCTCGATTCCGCCGCACTGAATCGTCTCGCCAAAGCGACCGCGCAAAATGGCGGCGATGCGGTCGACCCGGTCATTCTCTATCGTCAGCTCGCGGCGCGGGCGCCGTCCGATCCGGCGCCACGGATCGAACTCGGCCGCCTGCTGATCAAGCGCAATGACATTGACGGTGCGGACGCCGCATTCCGCGAGGCGCTGGCGTTGGCGCCGAACAATGTGGATGCACACGTGGGCGCGGCACAGGTACTGCTCGCGCGGCGACAGTCGGACGATGCGCTGGCGGGGTTCGAGACGGTGCTCGCCGACGCGCCCGACAATGTCCGCGCGTTGAATGGCCGCGGTCTCGCGCTGGATCAACTCGGGCGCCGCGACGAAGCACAGGCAAGTTACCGCCACGCGCTGACCATCGATCCGGACAACGCCGTTGCCCGCAACAATCTTGGCGTTTCCCTGACATTGGTCGGTCGTCGCAAGGAAGCCCGCGCGATCCTCGAGCCACGCGAAAGCGAGCGTATCACCTCGCCTCAGGGCGGCCGGTCTGCACGCGCGGAAACAGATGACGTCAATTGATCGCGGCGCAAGCGCGCTGTCAGGTTGATATCAGACAGCAGCCTTAGAGTGATGATCTCGAGACGCGGAGCCCGCCTCGCGGGATTGTCGCCGAAAGGAGTTGCTCATGGCTGCGCCGACGCCTGCCACGCCGTCATCTCGCGTCACGCCGGATGCCACAGGCTCCGCCTGGCGCGCCGAAGATGGCAACCGTTCGCAGCGCGTCTTCGACAATGCGATGACGGCCCAGCTCGCGCTGCAGGCGGAGCTTGCCGCATCCGCGCGCGGGCCTGCGCAGCCCAATCAGGATCGCCGCAAAGGGATCAGCGACTGGGTCGAGAAAAGATCGGATCGCAGCGGAGACTTTTTCGGAATCGGCGGCACGTCGGGCGTCGACAAGGTCAAGGACGCGCTGCGCGGTCAGAGCGAGCTTGGGCCACTGAACGCGGAGGAGCAGCGGTTTCTCCTGGACCGCGTGCTCGATCGCTGGACCGCCGGTCGCGGCGAGGGGATTTGCGGCACCGTGCAGCTCAGCCGTTCGCTCGATGATGCGCCACAGTTGCGGGGCGTGGTGGGCGAGCGGCTGGCGATCAGGGCGGCCGAGCTGTGGCGCGCTGCGCGCGTGGCCGGTGGCGTGGACGAAACCTGGCAGCAGGGCGCTGCGGCTTCATCGATCGCCATGGCCGCGGTGACGGCTCTGTCCGAGCCGCCCGGTGGCGGACAGGATGTCCTGCGATCGGTGATCTCCGCGCTTGATCCTCGCGATGCCGGCAGCTTTGCGCGGGCGCTCGCCGGCGACCGGCAAAATCCGATCCTTGGCTATGGCGGCAGCGCCATGAGCCAGGTGCTGGAATCGCTCGGCGACGCGCCGATGAGCGATGCGACCAGCGCCTTCGTGCAGAATGCGTTCGCCGGCACCTCCTCCTTTGACTACGCGTCCCGCCCGGCGCTGCGCCAAATGATGGCGGGAGCGCTGGCGCGGGAATGGTACCCCGGCGATAGCAATCGTCAGGCGCAAGAGCGCGAGCGTCTCGCCGGCATTCTCGACACGCGGCAGGGACGCGAATTGCTTGGGATCACGGACCGGAATGTGCCGCTTGAGGCGCGTGTTGGTGCGCTCGCCGCGATCAGAACCGATAGCGCGATCACGGGACAAAGCCTCGGCGAGGTGGACGATCCCTGGACGGCTCCCGCGATCGTTGCGCCGTTTGCGCAAGAGAGCGCCGGCCGCTATCTCGCCACGCGCGGCGATGCGCCGCTGGCGCTGCGCGGCAGCGATCTCGACAACACGGTCGGCTATGCCATGGGCCTGCGCCCGAGCGTGGCGCCGGGGGCCGATTTCACAGAGCTGCAGGCGGCTGCCGCCCGCGGCGAGCATTCGTTCTATGCAAGCGGCGAGGACGGCGAGGCGGTGCGCGCGGTGGCCGATCAGATCTGCGCGATTGCCGCCGACGGCAATGCGCAAGTGACGGTGCTGCCGATCACCTACTCCAGCAACGAGACCGGTCCGGTGCAGCTTCCGCTGTTTCGCGTGCTCGAGCCCGCAGGTCAAGAACGCTTCGTGGACAATATCGGCCGCCGTTACGACAGTTTCGAGGATTGGCGTACGAACAACCAGTTGCCGAGTGGAAGCGTGACCTATCCCGCCGACGGCCATCTGCGGACTAGTGCCGATGGCCGGGTCGCGCTCGGCCACGGCAATACGCCCCGCACCGTCGATACGCTCGGCGAGCACATCACAGAGTTTGTCGACAAGGCAGCCTTGGTCGGCGGCATCGTCGCGGGTGGCGTGCTGATTGTGGGATCGGGAGGACTTGCGACACCGATCGTGGCTGGCGCCGCCGGCGTGGCGGTCGGAGCGGGCGCCTGGGGAGCCTATCGCAGCGGCGATGCGCTGCTCGATCGGGCCCGGCACGGTCAGTCGCTCGATCCCATCCATGATGAGGAGGCGCGCGGCCTCTGGCTCAATCTCGGCGCCAGCGCCGCATCGGTGGGCGCGTTCGGCAGCGCGGCGCGGCTCGCCCAGCTTGGGCGGGCCGGCCGTGCCATCGCGCCGCTCGAAGCCTCCGCGCATGGTTACGTGCAGGCCGGCGCGGCTTTCCTCGACAGTGCCGCCATCGCCAATCAGGGTGTCGACCTCTCGCGCAACTGGTCACGGATGTCCGCGGGCGATCGCGTCGAGGCGCTGCTCTCCATGGGCTTCTGGGCGACAGCCACCGCCGTCGGTGCCCGCGGCGGAATGCGGCCGGGCGACATCTATAACCCCGTTCGCATCCGCGACAATCTGTTGCGCGATCTTGCCCCTCCGGTGACGCCGGATCCGGCTTTGCCGGGCAACGCTGTCAGCATCGACTACGATCCGGCCACTGGCGCGGCGCTGCGCATCCGGCATGGATTGCAGGCCAGTGCAGAGGACATCGACCTTCACGTCCGGACCGCGCAGAACATCCAGCGCAGCCTGACCCTCGAAGGCCAGCTTCGATCCTTGTTCACCGAGCATGGCGAGCCGCCTCCCGGCACGGTCGGCTGGGCCGCGCGCCTCGATATCGCCAAGCTCCGCGAGCGAATGCAATCGCGCGCCAGCGAACGCGCCGATCCGCAATTGACGGCGGCTCGGTGTACCGAGCTGGCCCAGGCGGACGCGATCGATGCGCGGCACATCGACGAATTGTCTGAGGAGGTCGCCTCTTTCGTGCGCGATCCCGCGCGGGCAACGATCGACGCCCGAAGCACGCCTCGCGTCGAGCGGGACACTGCAGCCGAACGGCAGGCCCTTCACATCGGCGAGACCTCTCGGAGTCTTGGCCGCAACGAGGCCACTTGGACGGTGAACGAGCGGCATGAGACCGTCAGGGTTCGATTCCATCTTCGCGAGATACCGCCCAAGAAAGAACGGCCGGCCGAGGAGAATGAGCTGACGTCGAACGTGGGCAAGGAAGGCGGCCGCACCGGCGAATTCCCGAAGCGGGATGACGGTGGCCACATGATCGGCTTCCAGTTCATGCACGATCAGGGATTGATCAATCTGTTCCCGCAGAACTCAGAGTTCAATCAACACGTCTACAACCAGTTCGAAACCGAGATGCGTCAATGGATCGAGGCCGGCGGCGAAGTGCGCGGCACGGTCGAGGTCGGCAGCGCAGGCGCAAATGGCGGACTGGCATGGGCCGGGGCGCGTCCTTCCGAGGTTGCCATCCGCTATGAAGTGGTCAATCCTCGAACCGGCCGCGTAGTCTACCGGAACCAGACGCTGTTCGACAACGAGCAGGGTCAGCGTTACAGGGGATTCGAGAGCGAGGCCGGTGCGGGCGGGCGCCAGCTTGCCGCGGCGATGCGCGCGCGCCTTCGGGACGAAAGATGAGGTTGGCCATGGTGGACCAAAGGCAGGCAGACGCGCTGTTGCACGAGATCGCCGGCATGGTCGCGCAAAGCGAAACCAAGGAGTCGCGCGATTGGGCCGGCATCTCGGTGGTGGCGATCGTCGACGAGGCGTCCGTTCAGGTCAGCAGCTACCGCTATGACGCCGACGGCCGGGCCGAGCCGGGAGACCCGGGGGACCTCTCGGTCAACCGGAAGTTTCGCGAGCTCAATAACGTCATGCGTCAACCGACTGGCCGGCAATGGAAATCAGCGCTGATGCAGATCCGCCGCGATACGGGCGAGGTCACGACCGACTTCGAATATGACGATGCATCGCGCTGGAAAGTGACCCCTCTCAACCTCGACACCATGCCGCAGCAGTTGCGACCGCGGTAGCACCGGCAGTGGCTGAGCCACTGACCTCACAACAGGCCGGCGGTCAGCGGACTGTCGACGCCAACCTCACTCCCGATGTGGCTTTGGCGACGCTGTTGTCCGGGACGGGACTGATTGCGATTCAAACCGGTGCCGGCGCGTTCGTGATCGTGCCTGCACCCGCGCCCCCGGGCGCCCTACAACGGTCGCCCGAGTTGACCCGCTGTTTATGGCCGGATCTCAGAGCACGGCTGACGCGCCAGTTGGGGTCTGAGGATTTCGCGGAAGAAGCCTTGCATGAGACCTGGCTGCATCTTCATCGCGACAGCGATCCCGGCCAGATCCAGAGCCCATCAGCCTTTCTGGCGCGTATCGCGGAGAACATAGCAAGGGACCGGCTCCGGGCGGAACGCCGCGCACGAAGGGTCGAGATCGAGGCGGCGCTTTCGGTTCCCGAATGAAAGCATGCCGCGCTTCATCGGCGGCGATCAAGTCGCTTGGCCGCTGGCCCAACTCTTGCTTCTGACAGATGACAACAAAGTTATAGCTGGAGTTGGATTTGAAGAAAGTCCTGATTCAAAATGTCAGCAATTGGTGCGCGAAGGTCTGGCGCGGGATCAAGGATTCCGTCAAGCACGCCCCAATGCACTAGCCGGAGGCGAACCAAAGCTGGCGGCTCGGGGCTGCGAGCGTTTCCGGCTGCAAATCGTGCGGTCCACTTGGCTGTTTACGGCTGATCGCCTTCGATTGGTCGTCTCGTGCTTCTCCGCGGCGATATTGGTGTTTGGTGACGGCTTCGCCGTCAGTTGGTCTCTGCGAAGAAGATCAATCCTTGTGCCATACTGAAATCCGTCGAAGCGCATAGTTTCTTTTGATTTCTGCTGCGAAGAAAGGCTCTCTAAGCTTTTGCTCGCGCGGGGGGGGGGGCGGCGTCATGTTTGCCCCGAGCGATGCCTGATTTCCCTGCGACAGCTAAGAAAGCGCGGTTATGACCTCTGCCATCGTTTATTTCCTGAATGGTCCCAATGCGAATCTCTACGGGCTCGATAAGAGCGGCACCTATGGCCGGGAGAGTTTCGTCTCCATCAAGAAGCGCTGTGAAGATCACGCGGCATCACTTGGCCTGACCGTCGATTTCCGTCAGTCCAATCACGAGGGCGTTTTGGTGGACTGGATCCAGGAGGCGAGGGAGAAGGCGGAGGGCATCGTCATCAATGCTGCCGGGCTGACTTATTCCTCCGTCCCGATCCTCGATGCCTTGCTCGCTTTCGAGGGCCCGATCATCGAGGCGCATATGAGCAATATCTGGAAGCGCGAGCCGTTTCGTCATCACTCCTATGTTTCGCGAGCGGCGACGGGCGTGATCGCAGGGTTCGGCGCGCTTGGCTATGAACTGGCATTGACGGCGGTGTCGCGCCTGATCGCCGAAAAGGCGGCCCAATGACATCGGAGGTCATGGCGTTCTACAGCGCCTTCGATGACTTCGAGACGTGGCGTGATGCGCTTGCCGCAGAGGGTATCGATCTGCGCCAGGCAGACGACATCGCAAATCCCCTCAAGGTCAGGCAGGCGCTGGTGTGGAAGCCGCCGCATGGCTTTTTCGCCCGTTACCCAAATCTCGGGCTCGTGGTCAATCTCGGCGCCGGCGTGGATGCGCTGGTCGGACGCGATGATCTGCCGGATGTGCCGATCACCCGCCTGTCCGATCCGAAGATGGCGCGGATGATGGCCGGCTATGTGCTATTCGCGGTGACGCGTCATGCGCGCGATATCCCGGCCTTCGAGCGCGCTCAACGTGAGCGTCGTTGGCGCTATATTCATCCGCGCGATCCTGAGACCATCAAGGTCGGCGTGCTTGGTCTCGGTGAGCTCGGGCTGACGGCGGCGTTGGAATGCGCGCGGCAGGGTTATCGGGTGCGCGGCTGGTCCAACACGCTGAAGTCGGTGGATGGCATCGAGACCTCTGCCGGCCTGTCCGCATTGCCGGACATTCTGGGCGATAGCGACATCCTGGTCTGCATGCTGCCCCAGACGCCGCAGACCCGCGGCCTTCTCGATGCCGAACGGCTAGCGCAGATGAAGCCGGGCGCCGTCTTCATCAATGTGTCGCGCGGCAACATCGTCGATGAGCCGGCTTTGATCGAAGCGCTTCGTTCGGCTCATATCGCGGAAGCGACGCTGGACGTCTTTGCCTCCGAACCATTGTCACCGGAGAGTCCTTTGTGGGCGATGGACAATGTTCTGGTGACGCCGCATCTGGCATCGGTGGCGCTGCCGCGGTCAGCGGCGCGGCAGATCGGCGAGAATGTGCGCCGGCTTCGGGCCGGCCAGGAGCTGCTAAGCCGCGTCGATCCCCGACGGGGCTATTGAGCCCGGCGCGAACTGGCCGCCAACGGCAAAGGCCTCGCGCGCGTAGTCGGCAAATGTCTGCACCGCCGGCCGCAGCGCATGACGCTTCAGGCGGAGCGCCATGACATGCGTCGGCGGCAGTTTCTCGGTGATGGGCACCACCGCGACGCGGCTGCCATCATAGCCGATAGTGGTGCGCGGAACGGCGTTATGGATCGAATATCCTTGGCCGTGCCCGATCAGTCCGCGGATCAATTCGAATGACCGGGTCCGGAACGAGATGCGCGGTTCGATGCCCGATGCCGTGAACAGGCTGGAGAAGTAATCGCGCGAATGCGGCAGATCCAGCAGGATGAACGGTTCGTCGCGCATTTCGGTCAGGCTGATCGAAGACCGGGTCGCCAAAGGATGACTGGCCGACAGGACGATATAAGGCGGCAATTCGCAGAACTTTTCGCCGATGATTTCATCGGGGACGGCAAAGGAATAGGACAGCGCCAATTCCGTCCGCCCAGAGATCAAGCCGTCGATGATCTCCTGCTGGTCGCCTTCCTCCAGTTTCACCGAGATGCCTGGCTGGCACACGCGAAAGCCGGCCAGCAGCCCAGGCATGAAGCGCGTCGCAAGCGTCAGGAAGCTGCCGACCACGATCTCGCCATGCAGGGTACTGCCAAGCGATTGAGCGCTTTGGGCAAAATCGCGAGCATGGTTGAGCAGCAGCCTCGCGTCATTCACCAGCCGCTGGCCTGCCGGTGAGAGCGTCACACCCTTCGCGAGGTGACGGACGAATATCTGGATACCGAGTTCCGCCTCCATCTGGCTCACCGCGGCGGAGATCGAGGGCTGAGAGACGTTCAGGCGCTTGGCCGCCTCCGTCACGCTGCCCGCGTCGGCTGTCTCAACAACGTAGCGTAGCGCCCGGAGCGAGAACTTCATCGCATTTTCCTATGCATCTCCAAACATAAAAATATTTTTCTTATGATAGGCCCTCCGGCACCTTGTCGTCCAGTCGAACAGGAGCCGATCAATGATCCGCACGGGTGAAGAGTACAAACAGGGCATTCGCGATGGTCGCGAGGTCTGGGTCGATGGCGATCGCGTCAACGATGTGACCACTCATCCCGCGCTGAAGCCGATCATCGATATCAAGGCCCGCATGTACGATATGGCGCATGAAGAGCGCTACAGCGGCGATCTGACCTATGTCGAAGGCAATGAGAAGCATTCGATCTTCTACCGGCCGCCGACGGAACAGAAGGACTGGCACGACAAGATCAAGGCTGTCGACCATGTGATGAAGGATATCGGTGGCGTCGTCACCCGCGTGGGCGACGAGACGATCGGCGAGATGTGGTCGCTCACCGACGGGCGCGACGTGCTGGCCGAGATTGATCCGCGCTTCGCCGCCAATATCGACCGGCATATCCGCGCCGTGATCGAGAAGGACGTCTTCCACGTCTCGGCCAATACCGACCCGAAGGGCGATCGCTCGCTGCCGCCGCAGCAGCAGGATCCCGACCTTATGGTTCACGTTGCCCGCGAGACCGATGCGGGCATCATCATTCGCGGCGCGAAATACGAAACCGCGGCCGCCTATGCCGATCAGGCCTATCTGAAGCCGACCGTCGGTGCCTGGGCGAATGAAAAGCTGTCCGACTACGCGGTGGGCTGCATCGTCAAGATGGGCGCGCCGGGCGTCAAGCATATTTGCCGCTCTGGCTTCGCCAATCGCAGCAGCGCCAAGGATTATCCGCTCGCCAACCGCTTCGACGAAGTCGAGGCGCTGGTTGTCTTCGACGACGTTCTGATCCCGTGGGAGGATGTATTCTTCTATCGTCATACCCGTGCGGCGCAGTTTGTGCGCTCGACACTGCACCGTTATTCGGCATTCCCCTATGTGCTGCGGTTGCTCTACACGGCCGACATGATGATCGGCGCGGCGATGTGGAACGCCAAGCAGACCGGTCTGGACAAACTGCAATCGGTGCGTGAGAAGCTCGCCGATCTCGTTTGCTATCGCGAAGGCATCAACGCGCATCTCACCGCCTCGATCGCTATGGCGGAGAAGAGCCCCGGCGGTCTTCTGATGCCGCAGCAATCGATGCTCTATGCCGGCCGCGTATTTGCCTGTTCGCAGCTTCCGGCGATGATG
Source organism: Bradyrhizobium sp. Arg237L (assembly GCF_029990105.1). Taxonomy (NCBI): domain Bacteria; kingdom Pseudomonadati; phylum Pseudomonadota; class Alphaproteobacteria; order Hyphomicrobiales; family Nitrobacteraceae; genus Bradyrhizobium; species Bradyrhizobium sp. Arg237L. The sequence continues at coordinate 166,101 of NZ_JAQMIL010000004.1, forward strand.
CACGTCGCCCGCGAGCTGTGCGGCGGCCAGATCTGCATCACGCCGAATGCCGATGCGTTTGAGGCCGAGGGTAGCGGTAAGTGGCTGAACAAGTTCTATTCGCTCAATGAGCAGTGGCAGGCCGACGATCGCCGCAAGCTGCTCGCTTTCGCGCGCGATCTGCTGAACTCCGACTATGCCGGCCACCGCCTGACCTTCGTGCAGTTCGCGCAGGCGCCGCACTTCAATCATCTGGCGGCCGTCTACAACAGCTTCGACTTCGCCGGACCGCTCGACTTCGTGAAGAAGTCGGCGGGTCTGTCGGACCGTATCAACGGGGGACAATCGTGAGCCGTGCGTCTCACGACGTCGTCGCCGTCGATGAATTTCGCGACGCGATGCGGACGACCGCGTCGGGCGTCGCGGTGGTGACGACGGATGGTGAGGCCGGCCGGGCCGGTGTCACGGTCTCGTCGTTGTGCTCGCTATCGATGGAGCCGCCGTCGGTGGTGTTCAGCGTTCACCGCGACAATCGCAGCCTCGCTCTGCTGCTTGCCAATGGCGTGTTCGTCGCCAATGTTCTGTCCGATGCGCAGGAGCGTGTCGCCAGCAGCTTCGCCGGGCTGATCCCCGAATTGCGCGACAACCGCTTTCTCGCCGGCGAATGGTCAGAACTGCTCACCGGAGCGCCAGCGCTCGATGGTGCGTTGTGCAATTTCGATTGCCGCGTGGCCAGCCTGTTCGATTTCGGCTCGCATCGCATCGTCACCGGCGAGGTGCTGAATGTCCGCAAACAAGCCGCGCTGCCCTTGCTCTTCTGCGATCGCACATTCCGTCGTCTCGCTGCCGCCTGAGGATTTGGTTCATGACCCATCAGCGTTTCCGCAAGTTCAATACCAAAGACGCCTATCCCGAGCAGAGCCTCGACAACGATGTCTGCATGGTGGTGCGTGCCAACAACACCGTTTATGTGCGTGGCCAGACGGCGATGGATCTCGACGGCAAGATCGTCGGCATCGGCGATGCCGCTGCGCAGACTGAGAATGCCATGTTTTGCGCCAAGGTGCTGCTTGAAGAGGCAGGTTCGAGTCTGCAGGACGTGGTGAAGATCGTCATCTACATCACCGATCGCGCCTATCGCGAGCCGGTCTACCGGGTTGTCGGCAAGTGGTTGAAGGGCGTCTACCCGGTTTCGACCGGAATTATCGTTCAGGGACTCGCCAAGCCCGAATACATGATGGAAATCGACATCATCGCGGAAATTCCGACGTAGCACTGTGTCGATCTTCGACGCGGAAGTATAGCTACGATCATTCTGAAATCAGATCTTTCGAATGAAAGGTCAACGGAGTCTTTTGCGCTGGAAATACTTGAAAATATTGCCGAATTCGCTCGCTTGGCATGGTGTTTGCTTTTCTCTCGGGGTCATAATTCTTGTGAGGGTCCCGAGATGAAGCGCGCCTTGAAGTTTACTGCATTGATGTTGCTGTCGACGCTCGCGATCGGCGCGCAGGCATCCGCCCAGGAGAAGCTGGTCGTCAGCACCTGGGGTGGAAGTTTCCGCGATCTGATCGATGAGGCGATCGCGAAGAAGTTTACCGCCGAGACCGGGGTCAAGGTCGAATACATCACCGGCGGCACGATCGACCGGCTGAATCAGGCCAAGCTCGCCGCAGCCAAGCCCGAGAGCGACGTCACCTTCACGACGGCCCATGTCGGCTGGCTCTATGCCAACGACAATCTGTTCGAGAAGCTCGACATGGCGAAGATTCCGAATGCCAGCCATTTGGTCGAGCAGGCCAGGATCAGCCCGTACCACATCGGCGCCTGGGCCTATGTCTACACCATCGGCTATTTGCCTGACCGGCTACCCAAGGGCGTCAGCTTCGACAGCTGGGAAGGCCTGTGGAATCCCGCGCTCAAGGGCATGATCTCGTCGCCCGATTTCGACCCGAGTCATGTGATGGTCGTTGCGGCCAAGCTGTCGGGCGGTGATGCTGCGAATTGGGAAGTCGGCGAAGCCAAGATGAAGGCGCTGAAGCCGAACTACAAGGCATTCTACACCAATGACGCCAACAGCCAGCAGCTGTTCGCCACCGGTGAGACGCCAGTCCAGGTCGTGCTGTCGATGAATGCCTATTACATGCAGAACCAGGGCGTGCCGATCAAGCTCGTGATCCCGAAGGAGGGCGCGGTGCTCGGTGTCGACACCATGGCCATCACCAAGGGTTCGACTAAGGCGGAGCTGGCCTACAAGTTCATGAACATCGCCCTCGATCCGGAAGTTCAGGCCAAGATCGCCGAACTGAAGAAGGGCAGCCCGGTGGTCGACAATGCCAAGCTCAAGCCCGAGATCGCCTCTTTGACCGGCGTCTTCTCCACGCCGGATCAGTGGGCGAAACAGACCCTGTTGATCGACGCCAAGCTGCGCGCCGAAAAGACCGGTACCTGGCGCAAGTGGTTCACCGAGAACATCATGGCGCCATAACATGGTCCTGGTCGCGATCCGGCTGATACCGCCGGATCGCGGTCCATCGCTTTGTGTTTGCCCACGTCGAGTTTGTCCATGAACACACGTCCGTTTCTGGGTTGGTTCGTTTCGCCGGCCGGCCTCGTCGCTGTGGCCCTGGTCGCGGCGATGCTGGCCGTCTTTCAATATAGCGTCCGGGCCTATATTCCCGGCTCGCTCGAAGTCGGTGGGTTCACGTGGCAGAATTTCGCGGCCATGCTGCGGCCGCTCTATGCTTTGGCATTCTGGAATACAGTGTTGCTGTGTTTCGAGACGGCGGTGTTCACGCTGATCCTGGCCTATCCGCTGGCTTATGCGCTGGTGCGCACCAATAGCTCGGCGCTGCGCTCCCTTATTCTGATCGTGTCGGTCACGCCGCTGTTTCTCGGCGAGGTAGTGCGGACCTATTCTTGGATGATCGTGCTCGGCAACAACGGCTTTCTGAATACGCTGCTGCTCAAGCTCGGTCTGCTGGATCGTCCGGTGCAGATGATGTTCACCGCTGGCGGCGTGGTCGCTGCGCTGGTGCATGTGACCATGCCGATCATGGTGATCATGCTGGCCGCAGCGCTCTCTCATATCGACCGCAACTACGAGAAGGCCGCCGAAAGTCTCGGCGCCGGTCCGGTCCGCGTTTTCCTCACCATTACCCTGCCGCTGTCGATGCCCGGAATCGTCGCCGGCTTCTCCACGGCCTTCGCATGGACGTTCAGTGCTTTCGCGACGCCGCAGCTGATCGGCGGCGGGCGTGTCAGTACGGTGTCGACGCTGATCTATCAGCTCGGCTTCTCGTCCTTCAATTTCCCCTTTGCCGCGAGTCTCTCCATCATTGGCCTCGCATTGTCGCTGGCCGTGATCACCTTGCTGAAGAAGGCGGCGAGCCCACTCGAACGTATGGCGGGCACGACATGAAGCGATCTCCCGGCACCCTGCTGCTTCGATGGTCGGGACGCATCCTCGTCGCCGCCGTTCTCCTGTTCGTGCTGCTGCCGGGCATCGTGGTGGCGATTTCGGCCTTCAACGACCGTGCGATCCTGGCGTTTCCTCCGCAATCATGGTCGCTGCGCTGGTTCTGGCGCGCGTTCTCTTATGCCGATTTCGCCAAGGGCTTCTGGAACGGCCTGACGGTGACGGTGTGGGCGTCGAGCATTGCGCTGGTGGTCGGCTCGGCCTTCGCCTTCGCCATTCACCGCTACAAATTCGCGCTCAGGAATCTTCTCGAAGGCATTTTGCTGTCGCCGCTGATCATCCCGCACTACACAATCGGCCTCGGCGTTCTCATCCTCGCCTCGCAGACCAATGTCGGGCGCGGCTTTCCACTCGTCATCTTCGCCCATGTGGTCATGGTGCTGCCTTTCGTGATGCGCAGCACTTACATCTCGCTGGAGAATCTCGACAGCCGGCTCGAACTGGCGGCGTCCAGCCTTGGTGCCACGCCGCTGCGGATCCTGTTCACCGTGACGATCCCGCTTTTGATTCCGGGCTTGCTGAGCGGCTGGCTATTCGCAGCAATTCTATCCTTCAACGAATTCACGGCGACTCTGTTCGTCAGCAGCCAGGCCACGCAGACGCTGCCGGTCGCCATGTACAATTACGTCCGCGAATTCGCGGATCCCACACTGGCCGCCCTGTCGGTCATCTACATCGTCGTGACCGCGACCTTGCTCACGATCGCCAATTCCTTCCTGGGCCTCGGAAAAATCCTGAATGTTGATGCGCACTAATCAGATGGCTGCGAACACGTCAGTCGCCGGAAGCGACAAAGGCCGTCCGGCCGTGCAGCTCGACGGCGTCACCAAGCGCTTCGGCGATTCCATCGCGCTGCACGAAGCCTGGCTGAAGATCGGGTCGAGCGAGTTCATGACCTTGCTGGGACCGTCGGGTTGCGGAAAGACCACGCTGCTCAATCTTGTTGCGGGCTTTCTCGAAGCGGATGGTGGCGAGATCTTTATTGAAGGTGCCCTGGTCACCGAAACGCCTCCGCACATGCGAGAGATCGGCATCGTGTTTCAGAATTATGCGTTGTTTCCGCATATGAGCGTCGCGAAGAACGTCGCTTATGGACTGAGGACCCGCGGCGTCGACAAGAATGAGATGGCGCGCCGTGTCGACGAGGCGCTGGCGCTGGTCAAGCTCTCCGGTTTCTCAGACCGCAAGCCCCGGCAGTTGTCGGGTGGTCAGCAGCAACGTGTTGCGCTCGCGCGTGCGCTCGTGATCAGGCCGAAGGTGCTGCTGCTGGATGAGCCGTTCTCGGCGCTCGACAAGAATCTGCGTGGTTCCATGCAGGTCGAGCTCAAGCAGATTCAGCGCGAGCTCGGCGTCACCACGATCTTTGTTACCCATGACCAGGGCGAGGCGCTGTCGATGTCGGATCGCATCGCGGTGATGTCGGCCGGACGCATCCGCCAGATCGCCGCGCCTGATGATATCTATCGTCGTCCCGCCGATCGCTTCGTCGCGTCCTTCGTCGGTGATGCCAACGTTCTCAACGGTCGGCTCGTCGAGCGGAGCGGCGACGCAGCGGTGGTCTCGATTGGTGATGTGCGCGCGAGCGTTCCTGCAGCATCCATTGCTGAAGTATCGATTGGCGGTTCCGTGGACGTCTTCGTACGGCCGGAACATCTTTCCGTGACGTCGCGAGGGGCATCGGGATCGCTGCCTGGCACTGTGATGACGCAGGTGTTCCAGGGCGGCCATGTCGATCTCTATATCAACGCGCCGGGTAGCGCGCGCGATCATATTTTGCTGCGGTCGCCGGGTATTGCGGCGCTGTCGTCCTGTCCGGTCGGAGCCGAGATCGGATTGTCGATCGGCTCCGACGACATCGTGGCGTTTCCGCCGGGCGAGGCGCCGTGAGGCGTCTGCGTCTAGAACGACGGCGCCGCGCCCGGATTCTTCGCGCGTGCGACATAGTCTTTCTGCTGCGGCCGATAGCGCTCCCACAACGCGCGCAACTCACCGATCGGCGCGTCGTGCCAGTCGACACGCAGGTCGACGACCGGCCAGTCGAAGAGGTGAGCGACATGCAGGCCCGCGGCATGCTCGTCGTCAGTCTCACCGCCGGCATCGAGGCCGGCTTCGAGCGCCGACATCAACCGCTCCGCCAGTGGCTGGCCAGCGGTCGCCTCGAACCGCGCGATCATCGTGCCGGGCACCTTGTCGTCGGCGAGCAGATTGCCAAGCGCGAGGCAGCCAGCGCCTTCGGCAATTGCCGTCGTGGCCAATGCCTGAGCGCCGGAATGCCAAGCCACCTGACCGTAACGATCGATCACGCCGACCTGTCGCCATGCTGGCTGCGGTGTGCCGAGCGTGAGGCTGTTGAGGACGGCAGCGGCACCGAGGCCCTGACGCAGCAGCGCAAGTCCGGTCGGGCCGAGCGCCGGGTCGGTCACATTCTGCGACACGACGAGGCCCAGAGGTCCGACCCACGCGCAGCGCGCCGGCACCGCGATACTGGACGACGTGATGGCGATGCCGAATGCGCCGGTCTCCGGACAGCGCGCCGAGATAGAATAGGTCATCGTGATGCTCCTGTATTCGTAAAAGTAATGGAAGTATAGATGATCGAAAAAATAGCTCAAATACTTTGCGAGCTAATCAGCATTGAAAGTATAAGCTCGAATTCCAATCTCGATATCATCGAGTATATCGAACAGATACTTGCGTCATCGGACGTGACGGCGTGTCGCGTGCCGTCGCCTGACGGACGCAAGGCGTCGCTGCTCGCGACCATCGGTCCGGCGGACCGAGCCGGTGTCGTTCTGTCGGCACATACGGACGTCGTGCCGGTGGAGGGGCAGGCCTGGACGGTGCCGCCATTTGCCGGCGTCATCCGTGATCAGCGCGTCTATGGTCGCGGCGCGACTGACATGAAGGGCTTTCTGGCTGTCGTTCTCTCCGCCGTGCCGCGTCTCAAGGCGGCGGCTCAGGCTGTTCCGGTGCATTTGGCGTTTTCCTATGACGAGGAAATCGGATGCCGTGGCGCGCCGGATCTGGTGCGTGCACTGATGCAGTCCGTCGCGCCGCCGGCGCTCGCCATCGTCGGAGAGCCGACCACGATGCGCGTCGTTCGCGCGCACAAGGGCAAGGTGGCGCGTCGCTTGACGGTGATCGGGCGCACTGGCCACTCGGCGATGCCGCATCGCGCCACCAATGCCGTCGATTCCGCGGTGGCGATCGCTCATGCGTTGCGCGGTTTCGCCGATCGGGAGGTCGCACGCGGCGGCGATGCGGCCTTCGACCCGCCATTCACCACCATTCATGTCGGATCGCTGCATGGCGGCAGCATGGTCAATCTCGTGCCCGAACGCGCCACGCTGGAATATGAGATCCGCACCATGCCGGGCCGTGACGCCGGCGAAATCCTTGCACGGATCGATGAACTGGTTGCGCGCGAGCGTGATCGACTTCGTGACAGCGCGCCAGAGGCCGACATTATCTCCGAAGAACTGTCGGCCTATCCCGGCCTGGATACCGGTGCCGATGCGCCTGCGACACGTCTGGTTGCGCGACTTGCAAGCGATACGCAGCCCGCGACGACAGTAGCATTCGGCACCGAGGCTGGCCTCTACGCGGAAGCGGGCATCCCGACGCTGGTTTGCGGACCCGGCGATATGGCGCGCGGGCACAAGGCCGACGAATGGATCGGCTTTGATGAACTCGCCGCTGCGAGCGCGATGATCGACAGGCTGGCCGTTCTGCTGGGTCGGCCGAGTGCAGACTGGATGCGGGAATGAACAACGGAGTTTCGACAGTGACACCCACCATGCAGGCCATCATCGCAACGCAGGCGGGTGGTCCCGACGTGCTGATGCAGGTCGCGCGACCCGCGCCCGTGCCCGGTCCCGGCGAAGTCCTGATCGAGGTCGCCGCGGCCGGCGTCAATCGCCCCGATCTGATGCAGCGGAGCGGCGCCGTCCCGCTGCCGGCAGGTGTCACCGATGTGCTCGGGCTCGAAGTTGCAGGGCGCGTGGTCGATGGCGACGCCGACTTGCGCGGTCAGGCGGTTATGGCACTGGTCAAGGGCGGCGGCTATGCGCGCTATTGCCTTGCCAAGGCATCGCATTGTCTCGCTGTGCCCGAGGGCCTGACGATGGAAGAGGCGGCAGCCCTGCCCGAGGCGCTCTTCACCGTCTGGCACAATCTGTTCGAGCGCGGTCGGCTGTCGAAGGGGGAGGCCGTACTGGTGCATGGCGGCGCCAGCGGCATCGGCACGGTTGCGATACGCATGGCCATCGCCCGCGGCGCCACGGCCATCGCGACGGTCGGCAGCGACGCCAAGAAGAAGGCAGTCGAAGCGCTGGGCGCCACCGCGATCAATTATCGTACCGACGATTTCGTTGCCGCAGCGCGCGATGCTGCCGGCGAGCGCGGCGTCGATGTCGTGCTCGATATCGTCGGCGGTTCTTACGTTGCACGTAATCTCGACGTGCTGGCGCCGGGCGGACGCCATGTCAGCCTGTCCTTCATGGAGGGTGGTGTTGTCCCGATTGATCTCGGGCTGGTGATGCGGAAGGGATTGTATCTGACATCGTCGACGCTGCGACCGAAGTCGGATGAGGAGAAGACGGCGATCGCCGCCGTGCTCCGCGCCGAGGTGTTGCCGCTGGTCGCGTCTGGCGTGGTGAGGCCGCTGATCTGGCGGCAATTGCCACTCAGTGACGCCGCACAAGCCCATCGCATTCTCGAAGCCAACGAGAACATCGGCAAGGTGTTGCTGCTGCCGACGGGAGACGCTCATGAGTGATGCCATCGAACTGTTTTATGCGCCGACATCGCCCTATGTCCGCAAGGTCATGGCCTGCGCGATCGAACTCGGCATTGCTGATCGCATCGTGCGGCTGCCGAGCGCCGCGCATCCGTTGAAGCGCGATGAGAGGATCGCCATTTTCAATCCGCTCGCCAAGGTCCCGGCCGCAAAACTGGCGGATGGAACGCTGCTATTCGACAGCCGCGTGATCTGCGAGTATCTCGATGATCTCGGAAAAGGTTCGCTGTTTCCGCGCGGGCCCCAACGCTGGCAGGTCCTCACCGAACAGGCCCTCGGTGACGGCCTCCTCGATGCCGCCCTGCTGACCCGCTACGAGAACATCTGCAGAAGTGATGAGCATCGATCGGCCGACTGGATAGACGGCCAGATGACCAAGATCGCCGCAGCACTCGATCAGATGGAAAACACGGTCGCTGAATTCGGCGCACGCATCAGCATCGGCAGCCTCACCATTGCCTGCGCGCTTGGCTATCTGGATTTCCGTTTCGCGTCATTCGACTGGCGTGCAACGCGGCCGGCGTTGGCCGTTTGGTTCGAAACCATGTCGTTGCGTCCGTCTTTGCGAGACACGTTTCCAACGGATGGATGATTGAGACATTCGTCGGGAGTATGCCTCCGCACGCTTCACCGAGCCGTACGGCTAGCCTGGCACGATGCAGGAGATTCAGGCGGCGGCATAAGCTGACCCATTACGATTACAATGAAATGACGGCGCGTCCGTCTTGCGCGCAAGGCATGATACCGGAGCTATCGAAAATGGCGACGACCAAACCCTCTCTCAAATTGACACATGACGGCGCGCTCAAGGCGTTGGCTGGCGCGATAGCCAAAGCGGAAGAGCTTAACGCAGCGCAGAACATTTCGATCGTCGATGACGGCGGCAACCTTCTGGCATTTGTTCGGATGGATGGCGCCAAACTGCTGTCACGGGAGACCTCGATGTCCAAGGCCATCACCGCGGCTTCACATCGTCAACCGACGTCGCGACTCGATCCGGCCAACGAGATCAAGCTTGCCATTGCGGGTGGGGGCCGGCTCACCAACCTCGAAGGTGGACTGCCAATCATTATAGCGGGCCAATGTGTCGGTGCGGTCGGCGTGGGGTCAGGCACCGGTGCACAAGACGTCGAAGTAGCCCGCGCCGCGTTGGCGGCGATCGGTGCGGAGGATCAAAAGCCATGAGCGAGTGCTCTTCTGGCGGCGCAAAGCGGACGTCTCCTGACCGCATGTCGGGACAAAAGCGAATCGATCCGTCTCCAGCGCAATGAATCGCGCGGGTTATTTTGTTCTGCGGCCTCCCGATATTGGCGCAACATATCGCGAAATGTGAACGGCTCACATTTGCGAAACGTGAGATGAACCGCCGAGCCAGCCTTAGGAGAATGGCTGCCAGTGTTAGCCGCAGATGCGGAAGCCGTGTTTGCCTACACGTCGGTTCCAGACAGTATGTCGAAGATCAGGTCGATTGATAGACCCTCCTGGCGATTTCACGCAACAGGTTGCGAAACCACCCAAGCGCGGGGTCCCCCGACCGGACGTGGTCCCAGACAAGAGTTAACGTCATCGGCTCGGCAATGAGTTGGCTCGGGGTCAGCACGAGGTCGAACTCGGGCGCAAAACGGCGCGCGAGCGCTTCCGACACTGTTGCTACGTGATCGGTTTCAGCCACCGTCGCCAGCGCCAGCATGAAATACGGCGTCGTCAGTCCGACGTGTCGTGAAAGCCCCCGGGCGGCCAGCATCGTGTTCATCTCAGACTGCCCGTCTCCGAAGATCGAAATGGCAACGTGCGGAAAGCGCTCGAGATCTTCCAGCTTCAGCGGCTTGCCCAAAAGAGGATGACGCGCGCCGCGTCACCAGAACCATGCGGTCCTGTCCGAGTACGAAGCTTTCCACTCCCGGCGGCAATGGACTCGTGGCAAGAGCCAGGACGAAGTCGAGCTCGCCCTTCTTCATGCGGGCAACGAGGCTGGGGCCATAGCCTTCCAGTTTGATCTGCGCCGCCGGCGCCTCCTTGGCGAGGCGGGCCATGAGCGGCGGCATCAGCCGGATGCAGTTCGCATCGGATATCACGAGGCGAATGAGGCGGTGTTCCTGCGCGGGATCGAATTCGTGCTCGCGAAACAGGCCGCGCACGTCACGCAGAGCATCTGCAAGCTGCGGCGCTAACCGCTCGGCCTTCGGCGTCAGCACGAGCTGCCCCGCGGAACGAACTAGAAGAGGATCCTCAAACAGGTGCCGCAAGCGGCCGAGCGCTTTGGGCGACATTTCGCAGAGGTCGGGTGTTGCGCCTCCCCGCAACCAACTGGAAAAATCGTCGGTTGAATTCGATCCAGCTTCAGGAGGGCCAACCCCAGAATAACCCCGGCTACGCCAGAAACGAACGGGGACAATCGCTAACGTACGGAATTAAAAATATTGGTTTTTCAACGTTATACGCAGCAATAACCGGGTTCGGGACGCAATGCGTGGTCAGGCTACCGCCTGAAAAAGCAATGAGATGGTTGCACGTCCCGCGACTTGAACCTATTCGGGACCACTTCGATGGCGATAGTTCGCGCGAACGGAGGCTTTCGGGTCGCGAATAGACGGCGGAGTTTCTGAGAGCTGGCTGATTTTTGCCAACGAGGCTCCAAAGGATCGGGCCAGGCGTGCGGGAGCGGCAGCTCCTGGCGCAAAGCGGACGTTGGCGTCAATTCTGCTGAGGCTTTCGAATTTCCTCGAAGGATCAGAAGTTGAGCCGTCACGGCATTGTCACACGTCACCGATACCTACGGTCCGGATAGCCGCACGAATGCAAATGGTCGGACCCCGCCATTTGTAAAGGTTGTGCTTTGACGACGACGCCATGGCAGGGCGGCGGTGTGGTACGTGTAACTGCGGGCTCATGATGCGCGTCTTCCTGCTACTGAATAGCGCAATGCTGGCGATTTCGCTCGCGTCTCCTGCTCATGCTGCCGAAGGGTTTGTGGATTTCAACATCCCCGTGGCTCCGCTCGATCGGGCCTTGGAGGCATTCGGCAGGATATCAAAAGAACAGTTGTTGCTGGACGCATCGATAGCGGACGGCCGGCTATCAAAGGCGGTTGTGGGAAAATTCACACCCGAGGCGGCGCTCCGTCAGATGTTGTCCGGCAGCGGGCTCACTGTTCGTGCCGTCGATGGCCAAGGATTTGCAATTGTTCCTGCTGCAATTGCGGCTTCATCGACTGCCCAGCAAGAGGCACATTCTTCGTCCGCGCATCGATTCGAATCTTATTCTGCGACGATCCAGACCGCATTAGGGAGAGCACTGTGCGGGCGGGCCGACACCATGCCGGGAGCTTATCGCACCATGGCACGGTTGTGGATCGGAATCGGTGGCACGGTCGGACGGAGCCGAATTGCTGACCTCCTCGGGCGATGCGGACCGTGACGCACAACTGACGGCCCGGTTCCGCGGCCTTGCCATCGGCGCGCCGCCCGCCGGTCTGCCGCAGCCGATTACGCTGCTGGTGACTTCAGAAGGCACGAGTGCAGATTATTGCGCCAAACTCGGCGCCGGCCCGAGCGCTGCCGCTGTTCCCGATGACAGATAACTTCTTCGCGGCGCTGCGCCGGCTCCTGGTGGATGATTATCATAACCTGCGGGAGCGATTGGCGCGGCGCTACGGATCGGCCGATTTCGCCAGCGAACTGCTGCACGAAGCGTGGCTTAAGCTCGACCGTGCGCAGGCCGGGGGCTCGGCGATGGTCGTGCGCAATCCCCGTGCTTATCTTTATCGCGTCGCCATCAATCTGGCTGCGGATCGCGGTCGCACCGAACGTGCGCAGGTCACCGTCGCTGAACTCGACGCATTGCATCGACGGGCCCAAGACGATCTCGATCCCGGCAGGATCGCCGAAGCGCGGATGGAAGTGCAGTCCCTCTCGGCCGCGATCAACGAACTGCCGCCGCGCCGCCGCGCGATTTTCATCGCGGCGCGGCTGGAGGAGTTGCCCTACAAGGAGATCGCCACCCGCCATGGCGTCACCGTGCGGGTCGTCGATCGCGAATTGAGCCTTGCTCTGGACTATCTCGGCGATGTCCTGAACAAAAATCGTAATGTCGGGGGCGGAACCGGCGCTCGAGAACCGTCTTCGACATGATGAAAGACCTGGAAGCCACCCACTCCGATCCAAAACCGCCGGCGCTAATTCGTGGCGCGTCGGATCCATCGCTGCGTGCCGAGGCGCTCGGATGGCTGCGTTTGCTCCATAGCGGCCAGGCGACTGCAGGGGACGTGGTGGCATTCGAGCATTGGCGCGCCATCAGTCCAGCCCATGCCGCCGAATTTGCCGAGGCGTCGCTGCTATGGACTGTGTTGCGCGATGCCGCGCATCAGGCCGAGCGGGCTTCCGCTACCACACCTGTAGGCGCGACGGTGATGCGACCGAATTTCCGGCCGAGTCGGCGCGGTTTCCTGATCGGCGGCGCCGCTTTGGCTGCATCGGCAGCCGGCGTGGCGGTAGTCAGGCCGCCGCTCGATCTGTGGCCGTCGGCGATGGAATTGGCGGCCGATTATCGCACCGGTATCGGTGAGCGGCGCCAGGTCGATCTTCACGACAAGGTAGCGGTCGAGCTCAATACACGGACCAGTCTCGACGTCCGATCGCCACGCGACGGCGACGTGCAACTGGAATTGCTGGCAGGCGAGGCAGCCATCGCCAACCGGCCCGGGCAGGCGGCTTACATCACCGTGCTGGCAGGTTCCGGACGCGTGATGACGGGCAGCGCGTCGTTCGTCATCCGCAAGACCGGCTCGGATGTTCGTGTCAATTGTATCGAAGGCCACGTCGACGTCATGTGTCACGACAAGGCATTCACGCTCGCTTCCGGGCAACAGGTCAAATACGACGCGAACAGCAACGGCGATGTCGCAGCGGCTGATCCGGAACTCGTTACCGCCTGGCAGCGCGGCTTGTTGGTGTTCCGGCGTGCGCCTTTGGCTGATGTCATCGACGAGGTCAATCGTTATCGCGCCGGCCGCGTCGTATTGCTTGACGCGGCGCTTGCGCGGCGCCAGGTGGTGGCCAACTTCCGGCTCGACCGGATCGATGACGTCATCGATTTTATATCCAAGGCGATGGATTTGCGCGTCCGCACGCTCCCTGGTGGTGTCGTGCTAGTCGGCTGACCATCAGAAGCATCCTGCGATACGGAACGCACGAAAAAAAAGTCGTCGTTTCGGTGGAAACTGCATCCGGCATCCGTCTTCTCAACGAAACCGATATTTGTTTCCGCGAAAGGACCCGAGATGCCCGCCCGCAAAACTCACCGCAGCATGCAATCCCGATCGATGCGCGAGCCGCGGATGGTGTCGATTTTGCTTGGTGCCGCCGGTACGCCAGTGCCGCGCCGGTTGATGCTGGCCAGCGTCAGTGTCGTCAGCGTCCTGCTGGGATCGGCTGATGTTCGCGCCCGTCCGCTGAATGGCAGCGGCGGCGGCGCGCTGGCGGCACCGAATATCGCCTCGGATGCGGCGACGCAGGCGGCGCAGCAGGCGGTGGTGGCGGCACGGCAGACGCAGAGCTCGCTGGCGCGGGCGGCGAAGGCGATGCAGGACATGCAGGCGGTGCAGGCCGCGGCGCGGGCCGCGGCTGCCGCGCGGCAGACCTCGCTGACGGCACCGATCGCGGTGCCCGATGGGTTGGGCGCGGGCGGTCTGGTGCCGAACGTGCCGGTGGGCTGGAGTGGGGCGGGGACGCCGACGCAGAGCGTTGATGGTTCGGGTCAGACCCAGGTCGGCATCCGGCAGACGCAGGCACAAGCGATCCTGAACTGGACCTCGTTCAACGTCGGTGCGCGGACGACGCTGACGTACGACCAGCAGGGCAATCGCAACTGGGTCGCGCTCAACCGCGTCAATGGCGCCACGGCGCCGAGCCAGATCCTCGGCAATATCAAGGCCGACGGACAGGTCTATGTCATCAACCAGAGCGGCATCATCTTCGGCGGCAATTCGCAAATCAACGTCGGCGCGCTGATCGCCTCCACGGCGGGTATCACCGACGCTCAGTTCCGCAACAACGGCATCTATAGCGCGCAAAGCGGCGCGATCTATCTGCCGAGTTTCACCGCAGCGGGCGGCAAGGTCGTGGTCGAGGCCGGCGCTTCCATCAATACCCTTGCGCCGGCATCGGTCACCTCGGGCGGCGGCTATGTGCTGCTGCTCGGCTCCGAGGTCGGCAATGCCGGTTCGATCGCGACGCCCAAGGGCCAAACCATCCTCGCCGCCGGCGACGACTTCGTGCTGCGCCGCGGCTTCTCTACCGACGTCAACACTGTCTCCACCACCCGCGGCATTGAGATCGCGCCGGTGATCGCCGCGGGCAGCACGAATGGCCGCGTCGGCAACAGCGGCCTCGTCGTGTCCCAGCAGGGCGACATCACGCTGGCCGGCCGCAGCATTGCGCAGGACGGCGCGCTGATCGCCACCACCACGGTCAACACCCGCGGCACCATCCATCTGCTCAATTCGGCGTCCGATACGGCCGGCAGCATCACCCTCAGCGGCAGCGGTATCACCGTTGTCCTGCCGGAATTGGACAGCACCGAGACTGCGCTCGACAGCCAGCGCGACGCGCTGATTGCCGCCTCCACCGTGGCCAATCTGGCGCGCGCCGGTAGCGCGATCGGCGTCTTCGACAATCTGTCCTTGCTGGCCGACCGCCAGGACCAGTCGCGTATCGAGATCGTCTCGGGTGGCACCGTGACCTTCAAGGGCGGTTCTTACACGGCGGCGCAAGGCGGCCAGATCGCGGTCTCGGCGACGAAGCGCATCGCCGCCGAGGATGGCGCCACGCTGGATGCCTCCGGCGTCCGCAATGTCGCGCTGGCGATGGCGTCGAACAACGTCGAGGTCAATGTGCAGGGCAACGAACTCAGGGATTCGCCGCAGAACCGCGATTCCGACGTGCTGAAGAACAACGACGTCTGGATCGACGCCCGCGACCTCACGCTGGTTCCGGCCGGTACCGGTGGTTACGCTAGCGACCGCTATTACACCGCCGGCGGTCTGCTCGAAGTCGGCGGCTATCTGGGCACCACCGCTCATACGATCGGGGAATGGACGGCGGTCGGCGGCAGCATCACGCTCAATGCGCCGGAAGTCATCGCGCAGAAGGGGGCCACCTTCGACATCTCCGGCGGTTCGCTGGATTATGCCGCCGGCTGGATTCGTTCCACCAATCTGATCGGCAGCGACGGCCGCCGCTACAGCGTGGACAATGCGCCGGCGGATCTCGATTTCGTCAATTTCGCCGGGGGCTTCTCGCGCACGCATAATATCCAGGGCCAGGTCGATAAGCGCCTGACCGAGATCTGGACCTCGGTGTTCAACCGCGGCCGCACCTCGCTGCGCTGGGAGGAAGCCTATAGCGTCGGCCGCGATGCCGGCCGCCTGATTTTATCGACGCCGACCTCGGTGTTCGAAGGGACCATCCTGGCCGACACCATCAATGGCGAGCGCCAGAGCACCAAGCGCGCCGCCACGGCGACCGACGGCTACAAGCAGACCCAGACCACGGTGGCGCAGAACGGCACGCTGGCGCTCGGTCAATATGATGGGCGCGGGCTGGCCAGCGGCGCCGACAGCGACGTGGTGTTCGGCAAGATCGAGGACGTCACCACCGGCAGAAATCCCGAAACCGCAGGCTTCACCGAACGCAAGAACACGGCGTGGTTCGATGCCGATGCGATCAACAAGGCCGGGCTCGGCGGACTCGATATCACCAGTACAAGATCCATCACCGTGAGCGCGCCGCTTGCGCTCGCCGACGGTGGTGTCGTCAGTTTCAAGACGCCCAATGTCACCATTGCGCGCGATCTCACCGCGCATGGCGGCAATGGCAAGCTGGCCGTCATTAACGGCGGCACACTATCAGTCGCGACCACCGGCGGCATCACGTTGGCGGAGGGAGGCCTTATCGACGTGTCGTCGGGCGTAGCGCGCAGCATCACCGGCAAACTCACCGGCGGCCGCGGCGGCGATGTCAGCCTGATCACCAACGACTTCGACAATCTAGCCGATGCGGGGTTCTATACCACGCCGCGCGATGCCAAGCTGATCCTCGACGGCAGCATCTCCGGCTACGGCTTCACCGGCGGCGGCACGCTGACGCTCAATGCGTCGCAGAAGATCGTGATCGGCGGCGGCGCGGCGGCGGGCGATCTGCAACTCGATCCCGCGCTGTTCGCCTCGGGCTTCAGCGCATACGACATCACCGGCATCGGCGGCATCGCGATCGGTGAGGGCACGCAGATCGCGCCGGTCGTGCCGGTCTATCGCATGGTCGATGCGCAGAACGCCGAGGTCTGGCTGCCACCCGTTACCACTGCCGATGCAGTCGGGCAGAACATCACGCGCCGCGCCGGGGCCGATATTACCCTCGCTGCAACGAAAGGCGACTTCACGCTCGGGCAGGGCGCGTCGATATCCGTCGATCCCGGCCACGCTGTGAACATCTATGCCTACGGCCAGACCACGATCGACGGCCGTATCACCGCGCAGGGCGGCCGCATCCTGATGGCCAGCGCACAACTCTTTCCGGGCAAGTCGCGCCAACTCGGCGGCAATGGCGTATTCTCGCTGACGCGCTCGATCTGGATCGGGGACACTGCGGTGCTGGACGTGTCAGGCTACGCATCCACCGTGACCGACACAAGCGGTCGTAGTTCCGGCACCGTCACCGATGGCGGCACCATCGCACTCGGCGGCGCCGATGGCGCGGCCAGCGATGCGTTCGTGATCATCAGGCCGGGCGCGGTGCTCGATGCATCGGGCGCTTCAGCCACGATCGACATCATCGACGGCAATACGGCAACGCCCGTGCTGGTCGCAAGCGATGGCGGCACGATCGCGCTGAACTCCAATAACGGCATCTATATCGACGGCACCTTGCGCGCTGCGGCCGGCGGCGCAGGTGCCTCGGGCGGCACGCTGAGCATGAACCTCGTCAGCCGCATCTATGCGCCGAATGTGGTGGCGGGGCCGCAGTCGGACATCATCGGTCCCGTGCCGGAGGCGCTGCGCAAGTTGCGCAATATCGCCATTACCCAGCAGCGCGAGGCGAGCGGTCTCGGCAGTGGCGCGCAGGCGGGGCAGGCCGATGCGGGCCTCATGATCGGCAATGCCGCGATCAGCGTCGACCAGATCACGCAAGGTGGCTTCGGATCACTGTCGCTCAAGACCGCCGACATGTTCGTGTTCAAGGGCGACCTCAGTTTGTCTCTGCCGCGCAGCCTGACGCTGTCGGGCGGCCTCCTCGTGGTCGCCGACGCGACACCGAACATCGCGGTCGCGCTCGCCGCGCCTTATGTGAAGATCGACGGCTTCACCGAGAGCGATGCGGGCGACGGGTACTACAGGGCGAGTCTCCACGCCGTTCTTTCGAGCAATAAGCCCAGCGTCAGCAGTTTCTCGGTCGCCGCCGATCTGCTCGACATCACCGGCGGTGTCCGCTTCGGCGCCTATGGCGATCAGGGCAGCGGCTGGTTGAGCTGGGGTCCAAACGTTTCTGACCATAGCCAGGAGCCGAACGACAACATCGTCGATTATGCTGGCTTCGCGCAGGTCAGTCTGACAAGCCGCGGCGATATCCGGCTCGGCAACGGGAAGCTCTGGTCGGATAGTCAAAAAGCACCCGGCGGGTGGATCAAGACCGGCGGCGATCTCACTTTGACCGCCGCGCAAATCTATCCGATGAGCGGTGCCGCTGTGCAGGTCTTTGCCGGGCTGGTCTCACCGTTCAGCGGGCGTGGGACATCCCCGTCGGCGGATTCCTTCGATACCACGACGCCCTGGGCGATCACGATTCGCCGCAGCAGCGCTAACTTGCCGCAAACGCCTGCGTCGGTGTTCGGCAACCTTGTCCTGAGTGCGCCGGTGATCGGTCAGGGCGGTGTGCTGCGCGCTCCGCTCGGCACTATAGGCTTCAACGGCATTGACGCAATGACTCTGACCACCAGCGCGGTCACCTTCCGCGCCGGCAGCATCACGTCGGCAAGCGCCAATGGCCTGATCATGCCGTTCGGCGGCACCTCGGACGGCATCAGCTACCAGGGCGCCGACGGCACGCTGCACGATCTCGCTGCCATGCTGGTCCCGATCAACATCGTCACCGGCGTCTCCGTGGCGGGCACCTCCGTCGTCGCCGAACCCGGTTCGCTGCTGGATGTGTCCGGCGGCGGCACGCTGACCGGCGCCGGTTTCGTCTCCGGCCGCGGCGGCTCGGTGGACGTGCTGAAGACGGCGCTGGTCAATGCCAATCCGGCCTATGCGAATATCAGCGCCAAGACCGATCAGGTTTATGCGATCCTGCCGGGCTATGCCTCGGCCTATGCGCCCCTGGTTGCGACCAACGGCGCCGGTGATCCGGTTATCGGCCGCCAGATCACCATCCCGGCCGGTGTGCCGGGTCTGCCGGCCGGCACCTATACGCTATGCGCTGCTGCCCGGCGCGTTCCGCGTCGAACTCGGCGCACAGGGGACGCGCAGCATCGCGCCCAACGCGATGCCGAACGGCAGCTATGTCGCATCGGGCATCATGGGCGTCGCCAACACTGGCATCCGCGATGCGCTGCCGACGCAATTGCTGCTCACGCCCGGCCAGACGGTGCGTAGCTATTCGCAATATAACGAGACCAGTTATGCCGATTTCGCGCGCAGCCAGGCGGCGCTGTTCGGCAATGTCCGGCCCCGACTGCCGGACGATGGCGGGATCCTGCAATTCAGCATCGGCGCCTCCACCGGCGCGCCGGCGCTGACCTTCGCCGGCACGGCGAATTTCGATCCGGTCAATGACGGCGTCGCCGGCAGCCTGATGATCACGTCGTCTGCGCAGAACGGCATCATCGACATCACCGCGCCGGGGGCCGCGCCGATCATCGGCCATGCCACCGTCTCCGCCGGCGACCTCAACGCGTTCCACGCGGCGTCCCTGTTCGTCGGAGGCGGGTTCGTTTATTACGAGCCGGGCACGACCGTGGGCACGGTTGCCGGCGGAAGTGTCACGCTGAGCCCCCGGATTGTCGGGGTCGACTCGGCGATTAATGTTCTGGATGGCAGCGGAGCTGCATGCGGGGCAGGTATTCCTGATCGGCGCTTCGATCAGCGTCGCGAGCGGGGCCGTGATCGACACCCGCGGCCAGAGCAAGGCCGGGCTCAATTCCAGCCTCGGCTATATCTTCCAGGGCTCCAGCTTCCTCGCGGTCGCCAATGGCTGGCTCAATTTCCTTCCGGCGACCGGCACCGGAAACATGACCATCGCCAGCGGCGCGTCGCTGCTGACCGAAGGCAGCATCGTGCTCGGCGCGCCGGGCTCGCTGAACATGGGCGACGTCAATTTCGGCGCCCGCTATCTCACCGTGACGCAGGACACCATCAATGCCAGCGATGCGGCGGCGCTGGCTGCCGCGCAGGCCGCGGGCGTGCTGCCGACCGGCTGGACGCTCAGCCAGACCTCGCTCGACCGGCTGCTGCGGCCGTCATCGACCGCCGGCGTGCCAGCGCTGGAGCGGCTTACATTGACCGTCGGCGGCTCGATCAATCTGTTCGGCAGCGTGACGCTCGATGCGCGCAGCCAGTCGGCGAGCGGCGTCGAATTCGTGCTCAACACGCCCGCCATCTACGGCCTCGGCACATCGGCGGACACTGCCACCATCGTCGCGGACCGCCTGGTCTGGAACGGCATCCGCACCGGCTATTTCGATAATTCTGGCAGCGGCACGCCGCATTATGGTGTGCAGCCGCCGGCGGCCATCAGGCCCAATGGCGCCGGGACCGGCGCAGGCAATCTCGTCCTGCAGGCGCAGGACATCACCTTCGGCTATGACAAGGACAGCCGCCCGACCGACGGCGTCACGCTGGACCGGATCGCGGTCGGCTTCGCCAATGTCGCGCTCACCGCGGCCGGCCGCATCACTGGCTACAGCGACGGCACGCTGTCGATCGGCCAGAGCAAAGACTCGTCCGGCAAGCTGATCGGCGGCAATCTCACGCTGACCGCGCCGCTGCTCACCGCCGAAGCCGGCGCCACCATCGACTACACCGCCGGCGGCGCCGTCCGCGTCACCACGCCGGCCGGTGTCACACCGACCGATACGTCAGTTGTTGCCGATCAGGGCGGCACCTTGTCGTTCAAGAGCGACAGCGTGTTCGTCGATACGGCCTTCGCGCTGCCAAGCGGCAAGCTGACGCTGACGGCCACCAACGATATCGTGCTCGGCGCCAATGCGCGGGTCGATCTCGCCGGCCGCACCATCGCCTTCTACGACGTCAACAAATATGGCTGGGGCGGCGACCTGGTGATGCAGAGCGCCAATGGCAGCATCACGCAGACGGCCGGATCGCTGATCGATGTCTCGGCGACCTATAACCAGGCCGGCTCGATCGCCGCGGTGGCCGATGGCGGCCAGATCGCACTGAACGGCACGCTGCGCGGCAGCGCCGTCGATGAGGCGCAGAGCGGCACGATCGGCCCGCGCGCCGCGAGCCTCGGCGATTTCGCCGCGCTGAATGCGATGCTGAATCAGACCGGTTTCTTCGCCAGCCGCGCCTTCGTGCTCAAGCAGGGCGACCTCACGGTTGGCGACGGGGTGAGGGCGCATACGGTGTCGATCTCGGTCGATAATGGCAGCCTCACCGTGAACGGCACGATCGACGCGTCGGGCGCAAAGCCGGGCAGCATCCGGCTCGCCGCGCGTGACGATCTTACGCTGGCTTCGACGGCTGTTCTCGATACGCATAGCACCGTGCTGCAGACCGATAGCTATGGCGCGCCGATCGAGGCCAACAACACCGCACATGTCGATCTGACCTCGTCGCAAGGCTGGGTCTATTTGAACGCGGGCGCGACCATCGACATGCGGTCGGCGGATGGCATCGCGCGCGGCAAGCTCGAGATCAATGCGCCGCGTCTCGGCACCGGCAGCAGCGCGACCGGCCCGGATGCGCCGGCCAATGCCACCGGCGACGATATCGCGATCTCCGCAGCCGGCCCGCTGAACATCCGCGGTGCCGCCAGCATCGTCGTCAACGGCTTCGCCACTTACACCAATGCGCCGGCCGATCCCGACGACGCCAATGGACAGATCATCGATCAGGCCTGGCTCGATCTGATCAACCAGGATTCGATCGCATTCTACGATGGCGCGCTCGCCAATGCGGACCTGCAGAACCGTCTCGCAGGGTTGAAGGCATATGCCAGCGCCTATCACCTGCGTCCCGGCGTCACCATCGCGAGCGCCACGCTCAACGGCAATCTCACCACCAAGGGCGATCTCGACTTCTCGAACTATCGCTACGGACCGGGGGCCGATACCCTCAACCACACCGGCCTCGGCGAAGTCGGTGTCATCAACTTCCGCGCCGGCGGCACGCTCACGGTCAAGGGCAGCATCAATGACGGCTTCACCCCGCCGCCGGTTTCGCCCGATGCATTGACCACGTTGTTCTCGGGCACGCTGGGCGCGGACTATACGGTCACGACGGCCGGCGTGACGCTGGGTGCGGGCTGGATGATTGGCGGGACCTTCGACGACTCGGCTCCCGCCTTCACGCTCCCCGTCGCGCTGCCGCTTCCACAAGTGGGGGGACTTTCTACTTCTCCTGGTATGCGACTGAGAACCATCCGCTCCCGATCGACATCCCGCTTGGGTCGAATTTCACGATCCCGTGGAATCTCACGCTGCTCGGCGGCGACATTCGAGCCGCCGACGGGCATGTGCTGTATCCCGCCGGAACCGCGCTCGCGGGCGGCACGGTCATTCCCGCGGGCAGCGTGCTTGGCGCAGGTATTCATGACATAGGCACAGAGACAGGGGTCTACACGGCATTGACGCAATGGCCGGCCAATACCGACCTCACGCTATTGGCCGCCACCACGATCATGCAGCCGATCACGCTACCGGTCGGCACCGTCTTGCCGTACTATATCTCGCTCACCGATATAACGCTGACCGGACCCGGCGATCGCAAGGTCTGGGCGACCTCGGCCATGCAGACGCCGGGCGCGCAATCCTGGTCGATGCGGCTGGTCGGCGGCGCCGATCTCACCGGCGCCGACAGCCGCGCGCTGCAACCCGTGACCCAGCTCGCCACCGGCACAGGCAATGTCGTGCTCAGCGATCCGTTCACCATCAATCTGACCGGGACGGGAACGTCGAGCGCGGGCGTCAGCGTGGTTCGCACCGGCACCGGCAATCTGGAAATCCTGGCCGGCGGCAGCTACCGGCAGGATTCGCCCTATGGCGTCTACACGGCTGGCACGGCGATCGCCGTCGACAGTGCCTACAACACCGGCCGGGCGCTCGCATCGGACGGCACCGTGCTCGGCAGCATCGATAATTCCCTGAATGCCGGCTACGAGGACACGCTGAAAGACGCGGCCGGCAACTATCTGCCGCGGATGTATTACACCGAAAACGGCGGCGATTTCCTGCTGACCGCGCAAGGCGACATCGGCGGCAACCTGAAGCCGGCCGCCACCGGGAAGGGAAGTGACTCCGCCGCGATCGGAAACTGGCTGTGGCGCCAGGGCGGCGCAGGGCTCGATCAGGCCACCGCCTGGGGCATCAATTTTGGCAGCTATGTCGGCAATATCGATTGGACAGGACCGCAACTCGGGCTCGATGCCTTCTCCGGCATGGGCACGCTCGGCGGCGGTAATGTCACGCTGAAGGCTGGCGGCGATATCGGCAAGGCCGGGCAGGGCGTGGTGGTCGCGATCGGCGGCAGCGGCCGGGTGAAGGCGGATGGCGGACTGATCCAGACCGGCGGCGGCACGCTGTCGGTCGCGGCCGGCCGCAATGTCGGCACCGGCGGCAACCAGTTCGTCAATCTGCGCGGTGACACCCAGGTCGCGGCCGGCGACTTCGGCGGCCTCGTCGGCAAGGACTATGGCTACAATAGCGGCCTCGACCCGCGGCCGCTCGACCAGTTGAAGAACTTCGGCATCGCCGCCGTCGCCGGCGGCTCCTTTGCGCCGGGTGACGGCGCGATCACGGTGCGCGCCCGCGGCGATCTGGCGATGGGCGCCATCGACGATCCCGGCCGTGTCAATCTCGGTCAGCAAACCGATGGTGGAACGGATGGTGTTCAGGGAACGACCTGGTTCACGCTCTGGACCGGCCGCACCACGGTCGATCTGATTGCCGCCGGCGGCGACGCCGTGCCGCTGTCGCCCGATCAGTCGACTCCTATCCTGCCGTCGGTGATGCGGGTCGCTGCGAACAGCGGCAATATTTTCCTAACGCCGGGCAATGCCGGCGCATCGCTGATGATGCCGTCGCCGGATGGCGAGTTGCAATTGCTGGCGCAAGGTTCGGTCATCGAGAATTCCACGGCGTTTTCATTCGGCCGTTGTCGACCTCGCTCGCGAGTATTGCGACGCCGTTCAGACCCGCCTGGGTGCTGCAATCCCTCGTCGGCCAGACCTACGTCGTGCAGGATTCCAATCTTTGGGCGCAGCGAGACCAACTGCGCGATCAGGGCGCCACTGCGTCCGGCACCAATGCCATCGGCCGGTTGTTCGCATTCGGGCCGGACACCATCAGTGATGCCAGTGCCGCCAGCGATGGCGTCAAGTCGCTCATCTATGCAGTGAATGGCGACGTCACCGGCCTGCGCTACGGCGAGGTCTATCACGATGTTCAGTTCCTCGGCGCAGGCTATGTCGGCACCGACTTTTACCGTGCCGCCAAGCCGGTCGATATCATCGCCAGCGGCGACATCGTCAATATCGGCGGGCTGATCCTGCACAATGACCCGACCGACGTCTCGACCATCGCGGCGGGCGGCAGTGTGATCTATGCCGGAACGAATGTGGGCTACACTGTCGGTCCCACGGTCAAATTCCCGGCCGGCCTGCAGATCGCAGGTCCGGGCACACTGGAGATCACCGCCGGGAAGAATATCTATCAGGGCTCTCGCGCAAGCATCGAGAGCATCGGCGCGAAGATCTCCGGCGATACGCGGTCAGGCGCCAGCGTCGTGCTGCAGGCCGGTGTCGGTGCAGGCGAGATCGGGGTTGGGCAGGTCGATTGGGCCGGCTTCGCCAAACTCTATCTCGATCCGGCCAATCGCGCCGGCGCGGGCCCGCTCGCGGACCAGCCGGGCAAGGCGGTGCAGACCGCCGATGCGCTGGCTTCGCGTCACGAGCTTGCGAGCTGGCTGAAAACCAAATTTGGCTATGGCGGCGACGAGGCGGGTGCGGTCGATTATTTCAACACGCAACTGACGGCGGAGCAGCGCTCGACCTATCCGTCCAATCTGCTGCTGGTCACTTGGCTCAGGAGCCAGGGCTATAACGGCGATCAGGGCAATGCGCTCGCTTACTACCTCGATCGCAACACGAAGGACGGCCTGACATTCACCTATGACGGCATGCTGATGGCGTGGCTGCAGCAGAACTATCGTTATGCCGGCGACGAGGCTGGCGCATTGGCGCGGTTCGGCACCCTGTCGGGCGCACAGCAGCGCGTGTTCCTGCGCCAGGTCTATTACGCCGAACTCACCGCTGGTGGCCGTGAATACAACGAGAAGGGCGGTCCACGCGAAGGAAGCTATCTGCGTGGTCGCGATGCCATCGCGGCATTGTTCCCGGCGAAGGACTATTCCGGCGACATCACCATGTTCAGCGCCGGCGATACGAACAAAACCAATGTGCTCAGCGGCTCGGTGCATACCGATTTCGGCGGTGACATCCAGTTCCTGGCGCCGGGCGGGCAGGTCACGGTCGGTACCGAAGGCCTCGCGCCAGGCGCCGATGCCGGTCTGATCACGCAGGGCGCGGGTAACATCCAGGTCTATGCGCAGGGCAGTATGCTGCTCGGCCTATCGCGCGTGATGACAACCTTCGGCGGCGACATCCTGGTGTGGTCGGCCACCGGCGACATCAATGCCGGCCGCGGCTCGAAGACCACGATCGTCTACACGCCGCCAAAGCGGACCTACGACATTTACGGGAATGTCACGCTCGCGCCGCAGGTGCCATCGACCGGCGCGGGCATCGCTACGCTCAATCCGATCCCGAGCGTGCCGCCCGGCGATATCGACCTGATCGCGCCGCTCGGCACCATCGACGCCGGCGAAGCGGGCATCCGCGTCTCGGGCAATGTCAACCTGGCGGCGCTGCAGATCCTTAACGCAGCCAACATCACGGTGCAGGGCGCGTCGTCGGGCATCCCGACCGTGCAGGCGCCGAGCATCAGCGCCGCGCTTTCGACACAGAACGCGACCGCGGCGACCCAGCAGACGGCGGCGCCGACCCAGGGCAGCGCCAACGCCCAGCCATCGGTGATCATCGTCGAGTTTCTGGGTTATGGCGGTGGGAGCGATGATGGCGAGCAGCCGTCAAAGAAGCGGGAGCGCGACGACAAGCAGACCTACAATGAGTCTGCACCGATCAGGGTGGTTGGATATGGGCCGATCAAGCCGGCGGATACCAAAGATCTCACAGCAGAGGAAAAACGGGCTCTGAGCCAATAACACAGCGAAATGGCCGCGGACTGAAACTCGTCCGTAGCCATTTGCGCAGGGTTCGCCGTTCATGCTCACTTTCCAAAAGTCGAAGAAGGCGAGGGCGCAGACAATATGTCCGCTTTTGTGAAGGGTTTCGGATGCCGGTCGCTTGGGGACAGCGCCGCGTATTCGGCGGCCGGCGTCCGAAAGCCTCCAAGGGAGGAAACCGCGCTCAAGGAACGTAAGGCGGTGCCGCAGGCGCTACGGGGATTTGAGTGCCGCAGGCGAACCGGCTGATTTGGGTCGCGCCGATGCAGCGGCTTGTGCGACGGTGAAGCGGCTGAGAAATGAGCGGCGGACGGCGTCGAGCTCTACAAATTGTCGGACGATTTGTGGCGGGTGGTGGATATCTTGGCGCGCTCTGCCTTGGCCGGTCGAGAGCCAGCGAGCGCGAAAAGCAGATTTGCAGGACTGTGACGCGGTCATGAGGTGTCGATCCTGATGCGGTTCGTTGGAGCTGTCAGCCGATGCCGTGGCGTTGCTCCGCGCGCGAACACTTCAATGATGATCATGCGACCGCCACAGCATGGACAAGCGGGCTTTTTGGGATCGACAGCGGCGGCGGTGGGGTGGCCCTCAGGTTTTGCAACGGCGAGCAGCTCGCGCGCGGGCGATGTTGTCGGTGCAAGCATGTGCCTACCGTAAATCACATCCGGCCATATTGATGGTGCAGTCCGCCCAGGATGGGGCGGCAGACGATATTGCCGGCCCACTCAACGGCGCGAGGAACCGGGGCATCCTTGTTCAATGACAAATGAGTGCGCGTGGCGTTGTAGTAATCTGTGTACGACAGCAGGACATGGCGCAGATGGCGTTCGCCAAAGACTACGACATGATCCATGCATTCCCTCCGGATTGAACCGATCAACCGCTCTGCATGGGCGTTTTGCCAGGGTGAACGAGGAGACGTCGGGCGATCTCGGATACCGATGGATCTAACCCGGCGTGTGAATATCTCGGCGTAGGCACCATCGCGGTCCCTGATCAGGTAACGAGGGATTTGCTCCCAGCCACACGCCTCCGTCAGTTGATTGGCAAGCCATTCGGCCGTCGGGTGGGCGGTCACGCCGCACCACAGGATCTGCCGCTGGCCATGGCGTATGATCAGCAAACTATAGAGCAGTCGGAACGAAATTGTCGGCACGACTAAGAGGTCCATTGCGCCCATGCCATCCGCATGGTTGCGAAGGAACGTCTTCCATCCCTGCGAGGGAGGCCCCCTCCTCCGCGCCATATACTTGGCGACGCTGGTCTGGCCGACCTCGATGCCGAGCTTGAGAAGCTCACCATGGATTCTCGGCGCTCCCTACAGCGGTTGGCGATGCTCATCTCGCGGATCAGCCGGCGAATTTCCAACGGTACAGCTGGTCGGCCGCCGCGGTGCCGCGATTTCCAGCGCCAATACGCTCTGAAACCGGCACGGTGCCACGGATGACGGTATCCGGCTTCACAATCGTCAGCGCCTTGATGCTATTTGGCACCAAACGAGACAGCCCAACAAAAATCAGGCGATCTATGGCACTGAAGGCCACTCTCTTCGGCACATGCCGTCGCTGGATGTTAAGTTGATGACGAAGGATCAGGATCTCAGCTTCCAACGAGACCCGCGACCGGAAGAATAAGACCAGCACGGACCAGACCAGGCTGTAAGCTTCTCTCATGAGACAGAAGCATTGCGCGATTCGGCCTCACCTACCAGCCGGATTAGGTTTCCGACAGGGACAGCTATTCGGTCTGGAAACTGCGCGGCGCGCTCGATTGGCGCAAGCTCCTGCCGTTCGTGACCGGCGCTGCCGTCGGCGTGCCGGCCGGTGTCGCGCTATTGACTTGGTCCGATCCCCGGAGCATCCGAACTGCAGTCGGAGTTTTCCTCGTCGCCCACTGTGTTTACGGGTTCATCCGTCCAAAGCTTGGGCCAATCTCCGAAGGAAGAAATGCGGCCGACGCCGCGGTCGGGTTCCTCAATGGCGTGCTTGGAGGGCTCACTGGTCTCGCGGGCATCGTTGTGACGGTCTGGTGCAATCTGCGCGGTTGGTCGAAGGAAGTTCAGCGAACGATCTTCCAGCCGGTCGCGGTTGCCGTCTTTCTCATGAGCGCGTTCTGGCTCGGCGCGAAGGGAACCATCACGGCCGAGACCGCTAAACTGTTCGTAATGGGCTTGCCATGTGTGATGGCAGGAACATGGCTTGGCCTGAGGCCGTTTGAGCATATTGACGAAGCAATGTTCCGAAGGATCATCCTCGCTTTGTTGCTGATCTCCGGAGCCCTGCTGGTCATCTGAGAAGCGATTGACAGAATAGTTGCGATCGGTTTACTCAGAGCGCTGGGGAAGCGATCTCCCCACGAGGCGACATGCTCAAGAATCGCGTCCCGTTTTCACCAAGGGCGCATCATGTCTGCCGTTATTCGGGTCCCGTCCCGCAAGCTTTCTGATCTGACTGTGCCTTTGGCCGCCGGCGTTCCCAGCGCCCGGTTAGTTGCCGGTGCATGCGTCAGGAGGCTGCCATGACCTACACCATGAAACCCCTTTCCTGCGATCCGAGCCGCGTGCGCGGCATGTCGGAGCGGATGATCATCAGCCACTACGAGAACAACTATGGCGGCGCGGTAAAGCGCCTCAACCTGATCGATGAGAAGCTCGCCGAACTCGACTACGCGACCGCACCAGGCTTCCTGCTCAACGGATTGAAGCGTGAGCAGCTCATCGCGACCAATTCGATGATCCTGCACGAGGTGTTCTTTGACGGTCTCGGCGATGAGAGCGAGCCCGCAACAAGCCTGACTGAAGTGCTCACACGCGATTTCGGTTCCTATGAACGCTGGCGTGCCGAGTTCGTTGCCATGGGCAAGGCGCTCGGTGGCGGCTCCGGCTGGGTACTGGTGACGTGGTCGCCGCGTGACCGGCAGCTCCTCAATCAATGGGCATCCGATCACTGCCATACGCTTGCCGGGAGAGGCCTTCGTCGCGCTGAAGAGAATTGGAGAGGACGGAAACAGCGGGATTTCACGAGGAGCGTCGAGGCGCCGGCGTGATTGATCGTATTCTCGAAGTAGGTGTATTCCAGGCAATTGTGGCTTGCGAGGTCGTCGGGCGTCTGCGGCACGCCGTGACGCGCGAGGTATTTACCCGGCTTCAGCGGTACTACAAACCTCTCCGCCACCCCAAGGCGCCCGGCCTGTCCCTCGCGGGCGTCCGGTTGATCATCCCTGACCACGCCTTGGGGCCTCCCGTGTTGCGTACGCTTTCCTTGTGTACATGCCGTCGCCACTACCCCGGCACAGCGACTGGAGGTATTGCTTCGCTCACGCCGTCCCAGTCGTGTCAGCCTTCCCTGATATGGCCGTCAGGTCGGCCTGTGCATCGTCCTTTTCGAGGCTTGCTCGGCGTTCACTCGCGTTACGGCCTGCACACTCGCGCGGGCACCGTATATCGTGACACGCTATCCGAAGGCTTCAGCCACTTCGTCACCTCCTAGCTGCTCCGGTTGCTTCCGGCTGGAGCGTTTGCCGGGTGGGACTTGCACCCACTGGAAAGCGCCGCCTTATCACGGCGCCCGCCAACAGGGGACATTGAGCCGTTCCCGACAATCAAAGCTGTTGCTATAATTCCGGGCCGGCTGGAAAGTCCCGGCAAGGGTGGGCTCGTCGATGCAGCTAGACACCCAGTACGCCAAGAGCGGCGACGTTCACATCGCCTATCAAGTGTTCGGCGAGGGTCCGCTCAATGTCGTCTTCGCTCCGCCGGGCTTTACCAACGTCGAGCATTGGTGGGACGAACCGGAGGTGAGTCGTTGGCTGCTCCGCTTGGCGCGCTACGCCCGGGTGGTGATATTCGACAAGCGCGGCACGGGCCTGTCGGATCGGGTCGCTGACTTCCCCGGCCTAGACCAGGGCATGGACGACCTGCGTGCGGTCACGGACGCCACCGGCAGGGAACAGGCGGCGCTTCTGGGCCTTTCTGAAGGCGGCACGATGTCTGCGCTGTTCGCCGCGACCTATCCCAGTCGCTGCCGCGCGCTGGTGCTCTGCAATGCCTATCCGGCATCGACATTTGTTCTGTCGACGCTGGGGCAATCTCTCGACTATATCGAACGCAACTGGGGCAGCGGCGGCAGCGTGGCAAGGTTTGCGCCCTCCCGCGTGAACGACTCGGCGTTCAAACGCTGGTGGAGCAAGAACGAGCGAGTATCCATGAGCCCTGCTGGCGCCGCCGCGTACGCGCGCATGAACCATCTGATGACATCAGCGACATCGTCTCGACGATCCGGGTCCCGACCCTCGTCATCCACCGGACGGACGACAGGAACATCAGCGTCGAGGGCGGCCGGTTTCTCGCCACGCATATTCCCGGCTCCCGCTATCTCGAGTTTCAGGGGTCGACCACCTCCCCTTCGTCGGCGACAATGCCGGCGACATCGCCGATGCGATCGAGGAGTTTCTGACTGGCTCGCGTGCGCCCGCCGTGGTCGACCGCGTGCTTGCCACGGTGCTCTTCACCGACCTCGTCGGCTCGACCGAGAAAGCCGCCGCGCTCGGCGACCATCGCTGGTGCGATCTCCTTGACACTCATCACACCGCGATACGGCGCACCCTCTCACGCTTCGGCGGTCACGAAATCAAGACGACCGGCGACGTCGGCGAGCTTCTAAAGCTCGTCCTGGTCGAGCGCCTGCTCAGTCTTACCCGGGACAAGCTGATGACAATTCCTGCCTTTGCTTGGGCGTACACAAAATTCCGCGAGGCCAAGGCATGGCTGAAAAACACCGAGGCCTGGCAAGCCATTCGCGCAATAAGCAAGGCTGCCCGTCAGTATCTAACCGAGATGAAAAACTCCGCTGCAGTGGCGTTTCGGCGGCCTTGAGAGACTGCGAAAGGTCTGTAACCGAGCCGGGCAGGCCTGAGCGAGTCGCGTTGCCGCCGGGCTTCGCGCGCCAGCACCCGCTCGGCCTGCGCGTAGAGGTCACCGAAAGCGGCAGCTCCAGCCGCCAAGGTTGCACCACATTGCCAAACCGATTGTGAAAAATGGGGAAGATGATGTGACTCACCTTCGAGTGGCACCATGGAATTGATTTCGCATTTGGGTCAAAAGCGCCGGTCGAAGATCGTGGCAGATGAGTCCGTTTCACCCCGCGATAGCGGACCTCAGCGAGCCACTGAGCGAGTTCGCCCTGGGGCCAATAGCTGCCCTCCCTCCAGGTCGCACTTTGACCCGAAACGGTCATTTTGTTGGATTGAAATAACGGGTTCCGGTTGGGAGCAGGCGAGGTGACCGTGGTTGCGTGGGAGGGGCCATGAGGACTTCCATGTTGAAGCTCAGCTCGAAGTTCACCGCATGCGCTGCCGTGCTGGCTTGCGCGATGGTCCTGTCGGTCGCGGCATACGCCAGAGGCGGCGGTGGCCATGGTGGGGGTGGTGGCCATGGTGGCGGCGGTGGCTTTCACGGTGGCGGTGGCTTTCGCGGCGGCGGCTTCCATGGGGGAGGCTTTCGTGGTGGCGGCTCCCACATCGGCGGAAGACAGTTCGGTGGCGGCCGAGCGTTCGCCGCGAGACCTCATTTTGCCCCGCGGATAGGCCGTTCGTTTGCGCGGGCGAGCTTCCATGGCGGCCGTCCGTCCAGCCAGCGATCGTTCGCGCCGCACAACAGAGCCGCGGCGGTCGGCGCCTCCGCGCTTGCGGCGAGGCACG